>JBEVME010000012.1:0-13273 GCA_040508785.1 Sphingobium sp. | reverse complement strand
CGAGCCACTAGTCTATCGCGTCCTTGACGCCCTTGCCAGCCAGCAGGCCGAGGACAAGGAAAATGAGGAACAAGGCCACGGCGATGCCGAAAAGAAGCTTGGCGATGCCGACAAAGGTGCCGGCGGCGCCGCCGAAGCCGAGGAGGGCAAGCACGACGGCGATGACAAGCGCGATGATCGCGAGACGGATCATGATGATATTCCCTTCACTCAAAGTTACCCGAGTGAAACGGCGCTGGCACCCGCAGGTTCCGGCGTGCCGGGACGGTCCGCGCATTCCTCCGCCGCCTCGACGCAAGGGCGGGGAATCGATGTCAGACCCAGCCTTCAAGCACTTGGTTGGGCGGGCGGTGGCCATCGACCCAGCTGCGGATGTTGGCAATGACCCGGGCGCCGGTAGCGTCGCGACCTTCGAAGGTCGCCGATCCCATATGCGGCAGCATGACGACGTTGGACAGCGCAAGGAGACGAGGATCGACGGCAGGTTCGTGGGCGTAGACATCCAGCCCCGCCCCCGCGATCCGCCCTTCGCTGAGCGCCGCGACCAGCGCGTCCTCATCCGTAACCTCCGCGCGGGAGGTGTTGATGAGATAGGCGTCGGCGCGCATCATGGCGATCCGTCGCGCATCGATCATGCCCCGGCTGTCGGCGTTGAGCGGGCAGTGGATGGTAACGATGTCCGACGACGCCAGCAGCGCGTCGACCTGGTCGATCCACACCGCGCCAAGCTCCTGCTCCACCTCGAACGGCAGGCGATGGCGGTTGTTATAGGCGACCGACAGGCCGAACGCCCTCGCCCGCGCTGCGACCGCGCGACCGATGCGGCCCATGCCGATGATGCCGAGCCGCTTGCCGCCGATGCGGTGGCCCAACATGCCAGACGGACTCCAGCCACGCCATTCGCCCGACCGGACGAGCTTTTCGCCTTCCGCCAGGCGCCGGGGCACAGACAGGATCAGCGCCATCGTCATGTCTGCGGTGTCTTCGGTAAGTACGCCGGGTGTGTTCGTGACGATGATGCCGCGATTCTGGGCCGCGCCCAGGTCGACATGGTCGACGCCGCTGCCAAAGCTGGCGATGAGTTGCAGCCGATCTGGCGCCGCCGCGATCAGTTCGCCGTCGATATGGTCGGTAATCGTAGGGACCAGCACGTCGCAGTCGGTCATCGCGCGCGCCAGCGCGGCCCGATCCATCGGCGTGTCATCGCTGTTGAAGGCGGCGTCGAACAGCTCGGCCATGCGGGCCTCGACCTGCGGAGGGAGCCGGCGGGTCACGACGACACGCGGCTTGGCGGGGCGCGGTTTCCTGGCCATGGCTGGGCCGCTATGACGCATGAAGGCGCCGGTCAAGCGCTTATGCGCGATAGATGGTTGTCGCCGCCCGTCGGCTGTGTCTATGGTCGCGATGTGATGGGGCTCAGACGCAAGACGGTATTGTTGACCACTATGCTCGCCGGCGCATATCTGGTCGTCGCGCAGGACGCGCGGGCCGGACCGGACAAACCGGTTCCCTATTGGGCATCGATATCCGAGGATGAGGCGCGGATGCGCGTGGGTCCCAGCCTCGATTTTCCTTCCAGCTGGATCTACCGCCGTCGCGACCTTCCGTTGAAGGTCGTCCAAGTGCTGGGCCTATGGCGTAAGGTCGAGGATTCGGAAGGCACTCAAGGGTGGATGCACGTCCGGCTGCTGAGCGATACCCAGACGGCGATCGTGACGGCGGAGCTGGCGCCGATGCGGGAAAGTCCCAGCGAAGGCGCGCGACAGCGCTACCGCGCAGCCAAGGGCGTGGTCGGCCGCATTTCCAACTGTTCGGGTGAATGGTGCGACTTCGACGTGCGCGGCCAGCGCGGCTTCATCCGGGCGAGCGACATCTGGGGCGCCGCGAAGTAGGCACTTGCGTCAGGAGGCTCCGGGCATTCAGCGGGCTTCGCGGTCGATCCCATAGGCATCTGAACCCGCCGGATGGCCGGCCGCCTGCGCCTCTTCCGCTCCAAGCCGGTCGGTGTGCATGAGGCGCTTGACCAGCGGCGCCACCGCCATGATGGCGATGCCAAATCCCACCGACCACCAGCCGATCGTCGAGTAGACCGACAGCACGTCGTCCCGCGAGGCCGCGCCGTTTTCGCCGCCGGTCGCCGCCGAGATCGTCCCGGCGGCATATTGGCCGAGCGCCATCGCCAGAAACCAGATGCCCATCATCAGTCCTGCCATGCGCGCCGGCGCCAGCTTCGACATGGCTGAAAGCCCGACCGGCGAGAGGCACAGCTCACCGATGGTATGGCAGAGGTACAGCAGGAAGACATAGACCAGCGGCGTCAGCGTTCCCGGCGTGCCCGTACCCGCGACCAGCACGAGAAAGCCCGCGCCGACGAGTATGATGGCGATGCCGAACTTGGCGGCCGTGGACGGTTCCCGGCCGCGTTTCGCCAGCGCGATCCACAATGCCGCCATCACCGGACCGAAGGTGAGGATGTAGAAGGCGTTGACCGACTGGAACACCGATGCGGGCACCTGAAAACCCAGCACCGTGCGGTCGGCATAGCGATCCGTGAACAGGTTGAGCGACGATCCGGTCTGTTCGTACAGGCCCCAGAAGATCGGATTGACCACGAGCAGGAACAGAGCCGCCAGCATCCGGTCGCGGGCGACCGGTTCCATGCGGACGAAGGCTTCCCACAATATGTAAATCGCCATCAGCGGACCCGCGACGGCCAGCGCCAGGCCTACGACATCATGGTTCTGAATGAGGAACCAGCAGACCGCGATCGCGACGATAGTCGACAGATAGACGAGCCATTCGCGGCTGATGACGCCGCCCACCTTCTGCGCCAGCATCGCCGGATCGCGCGGTTCGCCACGCCCGCCCAGCATCGGACGGGCGAACCAGAAGCCGACGACGCCCGCGATCATTCCGATCGCAGCGGCACCGAAGCCCCAGTGCCAGCCCCATGTCTGCCCAAGATAACCGCAGATGATCGGCCCGATGAAAGCACCACTGTTGATGCCCATGTAGAAGATGGTGAAGGCTGGATCGAGCCGCATGTCGCCCTTGGGATAGAGCTGCCCGACCAGCGCCGACGCGCTGGACTTGAGGAAGCCGGTGCCCATGATGACGGTCGAGAGCCCGAGCCAGAACAGCCCCTGCCCCATCGCGCCGGCATTATCCGCCTCCAGGCCAAGGACGACGTGACCGATGGCGATGACGATGCCGCCGAACAGCACCGACTTGCGCTGGCCGATATAACGATCCGCCAGATAGCCGCCCATCAGCGGCGACAGGTAGATCAGCGACATATAGGCGCCGTAGACGAAACTGGCCGAGCGATCCGTCATCAGGAAATGCTGGGTCAGGTAGAAGATCAGCAGCGCGCGCATTCCATAGAAGGAAAAGCGCTCCCACATCTCCACAAAGAACAGCAGGAACAGCCCGCGCGGGTGGCCGATCCAGGTCGGTTCGGCGGCGGCGGGAGCGGCGGCTGGGGGCGAAGGCGCCATCGGCGTCATATCCTTGTGCAGGCGCGCCTGGGCGGCCGGGTGATCGGCACAGCGTAGAGCCGAACGGCTTTCGCTGTCAAAAGAACCGCCTGCCCTTGCGTCAGCGCGCGCGCCGCGCCATTTCGCCGGACATGTTCAACGACCGCACCACCCCGCTATCGCTGCTGCGCACGCGACGCTCCGGCAAGCCACGCGATCTCATAGCGCCCGGCCCGGACGAGACCGAACTGCGCCAGATCCTTGAGATCGCCCTGCGGACGCCCGACCATGGCAAGCTCGCCCCGTGGCGCTTCGTCATCGTGCCGGCGGACAGGCGCGACGCATTGGCGGCCCTGCTGGAGCGGGCCTATCGCGCGGAGCGGCCTGAGGCCGGTCGGCTGGAAATAGAGACCATGCACCAATTCGCGCATCAGGCGCCGACGCTGGTCGTCGCGCTTTCCGCGCCGGTGGCGGGCAGCAAGATACCGCTATGGGAACAGGAGCTCGCGGCCGGGGCCGCGATCATGAATCTGCTGCAGGCCACGCACGCGCTTGGCTATGCCGGTGGCTGGCTGACGGGATGGCCGGCCTACAATGCGGAGGTGACCGCCGCGTTCGGCGGGCCGGGTCAGCGCATCGCTGGCTTCGTCTTCATCGGCACGCCAGGCAAGCCGCAGGAAGAAAGGCCGCGGCCAGATTATGACGCCATCGTGTCGACCTGGGACATATAATTACGCGGTAGCGGCGTGTTTCGAACATCCATGGCTTGACGTGCGTGACTGTATTATGTCACTCACGCACCATGGCCGATGAATCCAAACCCGTCTATCTGCGCCTTCGCGAACTGATCGCCGCATCCATATTGGACGGCGGCTTTGCCGACGGGGACATGTTGCCTTCGGTGCGCGCCTTCGCCGCGCAGCAGGGGGCCAACCCGTTGACCGTCGCCAAGGCCTATCAGAGTTTCCAGGACGACGGGCTGATAGAAGTGAAGCGGGGCATCGGCATGTTCGTCGCGCGCGGTGCCGCCCGCCGATTGCGCGAGACCGAGCGAGACCGCTTTCTGAAGGACATATGGCCGCCGGTCGCCGCGCAGATGAGGCGGCTCGGGCTGGAAATGGCGGACCTCGGCCAGCAGGACGCCTGACCGCTCAGGCGCTACAGCGCCGCCAGGGCATCAACCGCATCCTCGCGCCCCGGAAAGGCGCCCTCCCCGAGCGCCGCACGGAGCGCCATCCGTGCCTCGCCCTTGCGGCCCATGGCGGCATAGGCCTGCCCGAGATGCATCCGCAGCACCGGATGGCGCGGTGCGAGCGCAACCGCCTTTTCGAGCAGATCGACCGCGGGCTGGCCCGCCTTGCCGCTGCGCAGCAGGACCCAGCCGAACATGTCCGCCGTCATGGGATTGCCGGGCATAAGCCGATAGGCCTGCGCGGCATAGACGCGCGCGTCGGCAACGTCGCCCGTTTCGAGAGCCGCGCGGGCCATGTCGGCCAGCAGGACCGCGTCGTTGCCGCCGGTCTGCGCGCGCACGGCCGTGAGCATCCTGAGCGCCCGGCGCCAGTCTTCCGCCTGCATGAAGGCGCTAGCGGCGAGTCGCTGGGCATCCACATCCGCGGGGTTCTGGCTCAGGAAGAGCTGGACGATCTGGATCGCGCGGGCCGGCGCGCCTGCCCGCATCCAGGCGCCTGCCAGCCGCAGCGCCACGTCCCGCGAGAAGCGCAGGTTGGCGGCCGCTTCATACACCCGCGCGGCCTCGGCCGGACGGTTGCCGGCGTCGAGTGCGTCGCCCAGTACGATGTGGGCGGCCGGTGCGCCGGGATTGGTATCGCGCAGCGCGCGGGCGCGGTCGATCGCGGCACCGATGCGGCCGGTGCTGAGCAGCGCGCGGATATAGGGGATATTGTCGCCGGCCGTGGCGGCACTGGCGGGCGGGGCGCCATCGGCGAGCGCCTGCTCCCCCGGCGCGGCGAAGGCTTCTGCCGCCGCGCGCACCGGCCACGCGGCGCGCGCCAGCATGTCGTCCGCCATCGCCCGGTTGCCGAGGGCCTCCTGCGTCCGCGCGGCGAGCGTCAGCACATAGGGGTCGGCATCGCGCTGCGCCACGAGGGGCGCCAGCGCGGTCGCCGCCGATGCGGCATCGCCAGCCTCGAACCAGGCGCGACCCAGCAGCGTGCGCGCGGTGCGATTGTCGGGTTGCAGCTTCACGAGGGCCGCCAGCGAGTCGGCGGCAAGCACGGCATTGTCGGCATCAAGGTGCAGCACGCCGCGCAGCAGCATCGTCGCCGGTTCGCCATCCAGCCGCCCGCCGGTGCGCGCAAGCAGCGACCGCGTCAGATCGGTGCGGCCGGCGCGCGCGGCCATTACCGCCTGCATCATCAGCGCGCGGGCATTGCCGGGATCGAGCGAGAGCACACGGCGGGTCGCGGACAGCATCTTTCCGGCCTGTCCGGCATCAGCCAGGATAGCGGCATATTGCAGCAAGGCCGGAACCGAATCCGGCCGGATCGCAAGCGCCCGCTCTAACAGCGGAAGCGCCGCGACCAGGCCATATTGGTCGCGCGCTAATTCGCCGCGCAGGGTCAGCGCCCTTACATCGGCGGGAGCTAGTGCGACGGCGCGATCGGCGGCGGCAATGGCGCCGGCCTGGTCGCCCACTTCCATCCGGTAGCGAGCGATGGCCACCCAGTTTTCCGGGTCCTGCGGCGCATCGGCAAGGGCCCGTTCGAGTGCCGATCGGGCCGCCCTGTCCTGCCCCCGTTGCAAGAGCGCGCGGGCAGTCACGCGCAGTGCGGCAGGGCCATATTCGGGCGCGATGTCACGCGCCGACGCTTCCGCGAGCGCCCCGTCGGCGTCGCCCTGGAGCAGGAGTGCCTGCGCCATGATGTGCCGCGTCCGGCCAGGATCGCCGCCGAGCGCGCGCGCGCGGGCGATTTCCGCCTGTGCGCCGGTCCCTTCGCCGAGTTCGACCAGCGCCTGCGCCATGCCGACCCGTGCCGCCGGCGAGCGCGGTTCGGCCCGGACCGCGTTCAGAAATTCTACCCGCGCCGTGCGGGCGTCCCCCTGTGCGAGCGCCGCTTCACCGCGCGCGAAGGCAGCGCTGCCATTGGCTTCGGCAACGTGGCGCTGCCACAGCGCCGCGCCGCCGAGCAACAACGCAGCGAGAAGGGCGAGTATGAAAAGGCGGCCGCGTGTCATCGCTTAACCCTGCAACCCATATTGTTTGAGGAGGTCGTAGAGGGTCGGGCGGCTGATCCCCAAAATCTTGGCCGCGCCCGAGATATTGCCGTCGGTGCGCGCGATCGCCCTGCGGATTGCCCGGCGATCGGCTATCTCGCGCGCCGCCTTCAGGTTGATGACGTCGCCCTGCGTCTCGCGCAGATCGTCGAGATCGAGGTCGCTGGCGGTCACCAGCTTGCCGTCGGCCATGATGACCGCGCGCTTGACGCGGTTTTCCAGCTCGCGGACGTTGCCGGGCCAGGGCCAGGCGTCGAGCGCTGCGAGCGCGTCGGGCGACAGGCCCTTGACCTGCGGGTTCATGGTGGTGGCGAAGCGGGTCAGGAAATGGCGCGCGAGCAGCGCCGGATCGCCCGGCCGCTCCTTGAGCGGGGGAATGCGGATGACGATCTCCGCGAGGCGATAGAACAGATCCTCGCGGAACGTGCCCGCCGCGATCATCGCTTCCAGATTCTGGTGGGTCGCGCAGACGATGCGCGTGTCGACCGGGATGGCGCGGCGCCCGCCGATCCGCTCGATCACCCGCTCCTGCAGGAAGCGCAGCAGCTTGACCTGCAGCGGCAGCGGGATGTCGCCGACCTCGTCGAGGAAAAGTGTGCCACCCTCCGCTTGCTCGATCTTGCCGGGCGTGGTCTTGATCGCGCCGGTGAAGGCACCCTTTTCATGGCCGAACAATTCCGATTCAAGCAGCGTTTCGGGGATGGCAGCGCAGTTGATGGCGACAAATGCGCCATCGCGACGCGCGCTGGCATCGTGCAGGCCCCGCGCCAGCAATTCCTTGCCGGTGCCGCTCGCGCCGAGCAGCAACACGGATACCTGGGCATCGGCGACCCGCTCTATCGTTCGGGCGACCTTCAGCATTTCAGGCGCGGCGGTGATCATCCGACCGAGCACATGGCCCTCCTCCGGCGCGGCTTCGGCAAGGCGCATATTCTCCCGCTCGAGCGCGTGCACATGAAAGGCCCGGCGCACGATCAGCCCCAGTTCGTCGATGTCAACCGGCTTCTGGTAGAAGTCATAGGCACCGCCCGCGATCGCCCCCAGCGCGCTTTCCCGCGCGCCGTGCCCAGACGCGACGATCACCTTGGTGTCGGGCTTGATCCGCAGGATGTCGGCGAGCACCGCAAATCCTTCGCTCGTCCCGTCCGGATCGGGCGGCAGACCAAGGTCGAGCGTGACGACATCCGGCGTTTCAGCCCGCAGCAGTTCGATCGCCTCCTCGCGGTCGCCCGCGATGAACAGCTGATAATCCTCATAGGCCCAGCGCAACTGCCGCTGCAGGCCCGGATCATCCTCGACGATCAGCAATTTGGGTCGATTGTCGCTCATCATGCGGCCTCCCCGGCCATATTCGCCTGGCGCGGCGACGCGATTGGCAGGCGGATGGTGAACCGGCTTCCGGCGCCCGGCGCGCTTTCAACGTCGATCCGCCCGCCCATCGCCTGAACAAGAGTCCGCGCCTCGAACGCGCCGATACCGAACCCGCCGGCCTTGCTCGACGAGAAGGGCTTGAACAGTTCCCGGCGCACGAAATCCGCGGTCATGCCGACGCCGGCATCGACGACGTGAATCAGTACATGGGTCGCGTCGCTCGACAGGCTGAGCATCACGGGCGCGTCGGGGGCGCTCGCGTCGATCGCATTTTGGAGGAGGTGGGACAGCACCTGCTCGACCCGCGCCGGATCGGCCATGGCCGGGGGCGCCTCGCCTGTGACGATGACGGGATGCTGGCGGGCGCGGCCCTTGGCGACATGGCGCACCAGAGGGTCGAGCGAGACGGCACGCGGCTCCTCCACCCTGCCCTTGTTATGCTGCGACAGGCGCGCGAGCAGATCATTGAGCTTGCCCACCGACTCGTTCAGCGTCAGCACCATGTCGACGCGGAAGTCCGGATTATCGGCGTGCCGTTCCGCATTGCGCGCGAGCAGCGACAACTGGCTGACCAGGTTCTTGACGTCGTGGATGATGAAGGCGAATCGGCGGTTGAATTCCTCGAAACGTCGTCCATCCTCCAGCGCCTGCTGTCCCTGCTCCTCGCTCACATAGGTCGCGGCCTGGCGCCCAGCTGCACGGAGCATGTCGAAATCCTCCCAGTCCAGCCGGCGGTCGATGATCGGGCGGGCAAGCAGGATCGCGCCGATCAGCTTGCCGAAATGGAGCAACGGCACCAGCGCCCAGGCGCGCGGGTCCTGCGTCATCCAGGCGGGCGGAGCCAGCGCGGTGTCGCCGTCCTTTGACGCCTCCACATCGACGATCCATCCGGTACGCTCCAGCATGGTGGCGAACGCGGCGGACATGGTCGCCCTCTCGGCGGGCTGGCTCTGCCAGTTCCACTGCGTTTCGAACGACAGGGCCCCATCCTCGCCGCGCAGCAGCAGCATCGCGCCGGGGGAGCCGGTAATGTCGGCGACAGCCTTGGCGATGCGTTCGCCCAAGGGCGACGCGTCCTCGCCGGGGCGACCGATGGTCTCGCCGAAACGCATCCATTCCAGGCGATAGTCGTAGCGATGCTGGAAGAAGTGCTTGGCGACCTGCACCTTCCAGAAGGCACGCATCTGCGGCGAGGGCAGCAGTACGAGCGCGGCCACCGCCATGAAAAAGACAAAGCCGATCTCGATCGCGCGCGCATAGGGGCCGGCAACCAGCTCGACCACGACCGCGGCAGCGGACAGCAGCACGACGTAGAGCGCGGCGGCGGCGAGCGAGAGCGACTGAAAGGTGAGCGTGCGCGACAATTGCAGCCGCCCGGCCATATCCTTGCGCGCGGCGACGCCGATGACCGGCGCCAGCAGCGCCATCATCAGACCCCGCAGCGCATAAAGTTCCTGGACCCGGTGCGGCGCGAAATAGGCGAAGGCGTAGAGATTGAGATCATAGGTCCACATCGCCGCGAGCGCGCCCAGCAGCAGCGCGACACGCTTGCGATCGGCCGATGGCCAGGTGACCAGCAGATGATGCGTCAGCAGCAGTCCGCCGACCGCCGTCATCATGCGCAGCGCAAGGGCGAGCGCTACCACGGCACGATGTAGCTCCCCCCCGGGCGCCAGCTGGCGCCAGAGAAGATCGGCGAAAATCTGCAGCACCAGCAGGCCGGCAACGGCGGCATAGACCGCGCCGATCGCCATCATCGCATTGGGCGGCGCCCGCGTTTCACGGCGCATAAGCACGAACAGCAGCAGCAGCCAGGCGGCATTGCGCACGCTTTCGCCCAGGCCCGACATCTGCAACGCGCCGCCGCCGAAGGACAGAGTGAGCGCCCAGCATGACGTCAGGAGCAGGGCGGCCGACATGAGGCGCGGGCCAACGCTCGTGTCCCGCCGCCGCAGCAGGAATATGCCGAGCGCCGCGAACAGCACAGCGGCCAATGCGTGTCCCCAGACGCCGACAAATTGAAGGAGGGTGCCCATGAGGGTGCTTCAGCGCGCCCCGTCGGGCCACAGCACGACGCGCAAGGTCTGGATCAGGATCAGCAGGTCGAGGAAGGGCGTGTAGTTCTTCGCGTAATAAAGGTCATATTCCAGCTTGTGCCGGCTATCCTCGATCGACGCGCCGTAGGGATAGTTGATCTGCGCCCAGCCGGTGATGCCGGGCTTCACCATATGCCGTTCGGCGTAATAGCGCAGATGCTGCTCCAGATCCTCGACGAACTGGCGCCGTTCCGGACGGGGGCCGACGAAGCTCATCTCGCCCTTGAGGACGGTCCAGGTCTGCGGAAGCTCGTCGATGCGCAGCTTACGCAGCCAGTAGCCGAGACGCGTGATGCGGGGATCGTCCTTTTCCGCCCACACGGCCTGGCCGTTCACTTCCGCGTCCAGCCGCATGGTGCGCAGCTTCACGATCCAGAATTCCTGGCCGAACAGGCCCACGCGTTGCTGGCGGTAGAAGGCAGGACCTTTGCTATCGAGCTTCACAAGCAGCGCGGCGAACAGGATTACCGGCCCGGTCAGCGCAAGCAGGATCGAGCTGGCGATGATGTCGAACAGGCGCTTGGCGATTGTGGACAAACGACGACCTGCTGAAAAGCCGTCGGAGAAAATCAGCCAGCTCGGGTTGACGCTGTCGAGATCGACCCGGCCGGTTTCGCGTTCCAGGAACGTCGATAGGTCGTTGACGTGGACGCCCGTGGTCTTGATCCGCAGCAGATCGGACATGGGGATCGCGTTGCGTCGCTCCTCCAGCGCAAGCACCACTTCGCTGGCGGCCAGGCGGACTACGAAATCGGACAGATTGTAGATGGCGCTGCGGTTGATCGCTTCCTGGATCACCTGCGGCCCGTCGTTCATCGCGATATAGCCAACGACCAGGAAACCGGCGCCCTTCTTCTGTTCCAGGTCGCGGATGCGGTTGGCGCGGTTGCCGGCGCCCAGGATGACCAGCCGGCGTTTGAATGCCTCGCCGCCTAGCATCGACCCGAGCAGCAGCCGCACCGCGAGCAGCAGGATAATCGCCATCCCCATGGCGTAGAGCGAATTGGACCGCCAGAGCGTCATTTCCGGAAGGACGAAGTGCATCAGCGAGAGGAAGATGACGCCAAGCGAGATCGCGACCAGCAGCCGCGCCATCGCGAACCGGATCGACTGTAAAGATTCGGTGCCATAGGTGCCGACCGCGATCATGGCGGTCTGGATCGCGATGGCGAAGCTCAGCAGCGGGCCCAGCCGGGTCATGACATGGTCGACGTCCATGCCGATTTGCCGCGCACGCAAGATCCAGCCGGCCTCCGCTGAGCAGAGCAGCAGGACGAAATCCAGCATTCCCAGCAGAAGGACCGCGTGCGGCACATAATGTTTGAACAGCCTGATCATCGTCGCGTGCATCCCATGGCGACCGGAAGATCGGCCAGCCGCCGCCGCAATCGCCTTACACCGTAGTGTAAGAAATTCCGACGCTACGCGCACCCTGTCAGAAAAAGGGAAAGAATGTCTGAATGATGGAGCATATGCTGGGCATCCTTGCGCGCTCCGCAGGCACGGTGCGGGCAGGATCGCTCAATCTGGATCCAGGCGTCTCGCAGCGTTGCGAGCCGCAGCGCTCAGACTGTCGGCCCCCTTGTCAATGGCAGCGGCCGCTTCCGTCACCGCATCTGCCTCGCGGTCCTGCCGGCCTTCGGTGAGATAGAAGAAGCCTATGGCGAGGATCAGGGCAAGACACATGAGCAGGACGACCAGACCAGCGCCGCGCAGGCGTGACGGACCGCCCTTGCCCATGGTCAGCTCTCGTCGCGCTGGCGGCTCAGCCGGTCGACGTCCTGCATGATCTCGTCGAGCACGGCGCCCTCCCCACTTACGTGGCTGCGGCGCGAGGGCAGCGATCCGTCTTCCAGTATCTGTTCGAGCGCGGCGCGGCCGCGCGCGACCCGGCTCTTGATCGTCCCGACCGCGACGCCGCAAATGTCGGCCGCCTCCTCATAGGCGAAACCGCCCGCACCCACCAGGATCAGCGCTTCCCGCTGAGGCTGCGGCAATTGCAGCAGCGCACGCTGCATGTCGGACAGTTCGACATGCTTGTCCTGACCGGCGGGTGCGGCGAGCAACCTGTCAGCCGCCAGATCGTCCCATTCGCCACGGAAGCGGGCGCGCCGCATCTGCGACAGATAATGATTACGCAGGATGATGAACGTCCATGCGCGCATGTTCGTCCCGGCCTGGAACCGCGTGCGGGCGGCCCATGCCTTGAGCAGTGTTTCCTGAACGAGGTCATCGGCTACGTCGCGATTGCCGGACAGCGACCGGCCAAATGCACGCAGATGTGGCAGAACCGCCGCCAGTTCCCGCTTGAAGTCGGCGTCCGACAACACTTCTCTAGGCTCTTCGGGCGCACCTTCATCCATCGTCGAAACCTGCTGATCGGCTGAACGTGCCGGCGTCATCGCCGTGGTCAAAGCCATAGATATGTCCGTTCCCTGTGTCGATTGCCGTCAATGTCCGCGTCCAGCGCCTCTGCCCATCAGATAATGAGCAGGATGAGCATACCGATCACTACCAGTCCCAGCGACACGCCCAGAACATAGCGAACGATATGCGGGGTCGAGCCGGACCGGGCCTCGTCGGTCGTAATATGCTGTTCCTGCTCGGCCATGATAGGTCTCCCGATCGTTACGCTTGATTAACGCAACGCAGGGGGTGGGGGTTCCGTAAGCGGTCTTTCAAAAGCGACACGGACGAGCAAGGATACGGGCAATCCCAATTAGACCGGCGCGGTCGCCTGGTCGAAGAAGAGCGCCTGCGAAATCGCCGCCTTGACCGTCGCCCGCTGGAAGGGCTTGGTGATAAGGAAGGTGGGTTCCGGTCGCTCGCCGGTCAGCAGCCGCTCGGGGAAGGCGGTGATGAAAATCACAGGCACCGATTGCTCTTCCAATATGTCGCGCACCGCATCGATGCCGCTTGAGCCATCGGCCAGGCTGATGTCGGCCAGTATCAGTTCGGGATGAACCTCGCCCGCCATTTTTACCGCTTCGCTGCGGGTACGGACGATGCCGAGCACCTCATGATCGAGCGATTCGACGATTTTCTTGATATGGAGCGCGATGATCGGCTCATCCTCGATAATCATGATTTTCG
>JBEVME010000002.1:0-4526 GCA_040508785.1 Sphingobium sp. | reverse complement strand
CTCATCACGGGCGCACTCGGTGCCGGATTGTTCTGGCTGCGTACGCGAACGGGCTCGCTCGTAGCCCCCGTCGTCGCACACAACTTGCTCAACTTCGGTTACTCGTTCTTTTGATCCGCCGGGCATGCTTGGTTGGAAGCGGCCAGTCCGGTTTGGGAACGGCACTAGGCTGTGAACTCGTAAAGCTTGAGGGAAGGTAGATAGTTGACTCAAGGTTCTGGGAAGAAGCTTTGGGATGGCGCGATACGATCTGAGCGAGGCGCAGTGGCGGGGATCGAGCCGTTGCTGCCGAACAAGCTGCGTGGCGTTCCGTACTGCGGACGGGGTCTCCGTGGCGCGACCTGCCGGCGCGCTACGGCCCGCATACGACGGTCTACAGCCACTTTAATTGCTGGGCGAAGGCTGGCGTGTGGGTGTGGGTCTTCGAGGCGCTTTCGGCGGGAGCGCCAGCCTCGATGCACATGATCGACAGCTCGATCGTCCGCGCCCACCAGCACGCCGCGGAGGTAAAAAGGGCGCGCGGGTCAATCTTTCACTCATCCGCATCTAGCAATCTCCGGGGCGGACGTTAAAAGTGCCCCCAAGGGTGTACTATTTCAATGCCATGGAGAACGCACGTGCCTGACCTGATGCGGCATGGTGCCATACCTCTCCTGCTGACCTTGCTGGCCGGCTGCCAGAACAATGACGAAGCCAACGATCAGACTCCGCCGCCGCCATCCGTGAGCGCGATCGTGGTGCAGGGGCACGCGGTTCCGAACATCGTGGAACTGCCCGGCCGGATCGAGGCGGTGCGGACGGCCGAGGTGCGCGCGCGGGTGGACGGCATCGTCCAGCGCCGCTTGTACGAGGAGGGGAACGACGTCGTCGCGGGGACGCCGCTCTTCCAGATCGATCCGCGGGAAAAGCGGGCCGCGCTGCAACAGGCCACCGCCAACCTGCAGCGGACCGAGGCCGCCCGTGCCAACGCCGCTCGGGTGGTCCAGCGTTATACGCCCCTGGTCGGTCGCAAGGCGATCAGCGCGCAGGAGAACGACGCTGCGGTCTCCGATCTGGGCCAGGCCGACGCCAATGTCGCGCAGGCGCGCGCGCAGGTCGATGCCGCGCGCCTCGAACTCAGCTATACGCTGGTGCGGGCTCCGCTGAGCGGGCGGGCGGGCCGCGCGCTGGTGACCGAAGGCGCGCTGGTGAGCGCCGCCAACGCCACGCTGATGACGCAGATCGATCAGCTCAACCCGATCTACGCGACCTTCGCCCAGTCGAGCACCGAGATCCAGCAACTGCTGGACGCGGTTCAGAGCGGCGCGTTGCAAATGACCCAGCCATCGCGCGTGGCCGTGCGGTTGATCCTGGAGACCGGCAAGGAATACGGACAGGTCGGCTACATCGACTTCGCCGATCAGGCGGTCAATCCGCAGACGGGCACCCAGACGTTGCGGGCCCGCTTCCCCAACCCCGCCCGCACCTTGCTGCCCGGCCAGTTCGTCCGCGCCCGCATTTCGGCGGGCGTGATCGCCAACGGGATCAGCGTTCCGCAGAAGGCCGTCCAGTTCGCCGACAAGGAAGCCAAGATCACCGTCGTCAACCGCGACGGCAGCGCCGCGATCCGCACGGTCGCGCTCGGCGCGATGATCGGTGGCGAATGGGTCGTCCTGTCGGGCCTGCGGCCGGGCGAGCGGATCATCGTCGATGGCTGGCAGAAGGTGCAGAACGGGCAGAAGGTGAAGGTGAGGAACGCGAACGCGGCGAACGGCGGCGCGCGACCACAGGCACAGCCCGCCGCCCCGGCACGCTGAGGAGGCCGGCATGCATCGGTTTTTCGTCTATAATCCCGTCTTCGCGTGGGTGATCGCCGCGTTCATCGCGCTGTTCGGCGTGATCGGACTCACCGCGCTGCCGATCGAGCAGTATCCGAACGTCGCGCCGCCCTCGCTGACGCTGGCGATCACCTATAACGGCGCGGACGCGCAGACGCTCGATCGCAACGTGACCTCGATCATCGAGAAGGAGATGAACGGGGTCGACAACTTCCTCTACATGTCCGCGACGAGCCGCTCGAACGGCACGGCGGAGCTGATCGTCACCTTCAAGTCCGGCACCGACCTCGATATCGCGCGGACGCAGGTGCAGGACCGGCTGAGCCGCGTGGAGCCGCGCCTGCCCCAGGAAGTGCGCCAGCAGGGCGTCACCATCACCAAATCCTCCGCCGGCTTCCTGATGCTGGCGGCGCTGACGTCCAAGACCGGGGCGACCACCCCGTTGGAGCTCGGCAACTACGCCTCCACCCGGATCGTCGACGAGATCCGCCGCGTCCAGGGGGTGGGCGACGTGCAGCTGTTCGGCTCGCAATATGCGATGCGCGTCTGGCTCGATCAGGAGAAGCTGGCCGGCTACGGCCTCTCCGCGAGCGAGGCGCTCGCCGCGGTGCAGGAGCAGAACAGCCAGACCGCCGGCGGCGGCGTGGGCGAGCAGCCGATCACCCGGACGGCCGAGTTCGCCGCGAAGATCCTGACGCAGAACCGCTTCTCCACGCCGGAGCAGTTCCGCCAGATCATCATCCGGTCCAATCCCGACGGGTCGGCCGTGCGGCTGAGCGATGTCGCGCGGGTCGAGCTCGGCAGCGACAACTACAATTTCAAGGCGACGCTGAACGGCAAGGAGATCGCCGGCATGGCGATCCAGCTCGCCAGCGGATCGAACGCGCTGGCGACGAGGGAAGGCGTCACCAAACGGCTGAACGAGCTGCAACGCAATTTCCCGCCCGACATCACATGGTCCGCCCCGTTCGATACGACGCCGTTCATCACGGCCTCGGTCGAGAGCGTGGTGCACACGCTGGTGGAGGCGATGGTCCTCGTCTTCCTCGTCATGTTCCTGTTCCTCCAGAACTGGCGCTCGACGATCATCCCCACGATCGTCGTGCCGATCGCGCTGGCCGGCTCCTGCTTCGGCCTCTGGCTGTTCGGCATGTCGATCAACACGCTGTCGCTGTTCGGCATGGTGGTGGCGATCGGCATCCTCGTTGACGATGCGATCGTGGTGGTCGAGAACGTCGAGCGGATCATGGCGGAGGAGGGCCTCAACCCCCGCCGCGCCACCGTGAAGGCGATGAAGCAGATCACCGGCGCCATCATCGGCATCACCCTGGTGCTGTGCGCGGTGTTCATCCCCATGGCGTTCTTCCCGGGATCGACCGGCGGCATCTACCGCCAGTTCTCGGTGACGCTGGCCGTCTCCATCTTCTTCTCGGCGGTGCTCGCGCTCACGCTCACCCCCGCGCTCGCAGCGACGCTGCTCAAGCCGCACGAGGATCACGGCAAGCCGGGCGAGCAGCCCGAGCCGAAGCCCGGCTGGCGCGGCTGGCCGCAGCGGTTCTTCAACGGGTTCAATCGCCTCTTCGCGCGCTCCACCGACAAATATGCCGGCGGCGTCGCATCGATGCTGAACCGGCCGGTGCGCTGGCTGGCGGTGTTCCTCGTCGTCGTCGGCGTGACCGCGCTGCTGTTCCTGCGCCTGCCCGGCGGGTTCCTTCCCGACGAGGATCAGGGCTACGTGTTCGTGGCGTACGATGCCGCGCCGGGCGCGACGATGCAGCGGACCGAGGAGGCCGTGAAGGAGGCCGAGCGCTTTCTCAAGGCGCAGGGCGAGGTCCGCAACATCGTCTCGATCCTGGGCTTCAGCTTCTTCGCGCAGGGGCAGTCCTCGGCGCTGTCGTTCGTCGACATGCATCCGTGGGGGGAGCGGAGCGGGTCCGAACACAGCGCGCAGTCGCTGGTCGCGCGGACGCAATCCGTCTTCTCGCAGATCGCTTCCGCCACCGTCTTCGCGATCAACCCGCCGCCGATCCAGGCGCTGGGCAACGCGAGCGGTTTCTCGATGAAGCTGGAGGACAGATCCGGCACCGGCGGCGCTGCGCTCATAAGCGCGCGCGATCGCATCCTGGCGGAAGCCGCGAAGAATCCCGTGTTGTCCGGCGTGCGTCCCGAAGGTCCGCCGCCCGGCCCGCAACTGTACGTTGACATCGATCGCATCAAGGCGCGCGCGCTCGGCCTTCAGATCGCCGACGTCAACCAGACGCTGTCGATCGCGTTCGGCTCCGCCTACGCGAACGATTTCACGCGGGAGGGCGCGGTGCTCAGGGTCTATCTGCAAGCCGCGGCGCAGCAGCGGATGACCCCCGAAGACGTGCTCAAGCTGCGGGTCCGCAACGACCAGAACGAAATGGTGCCGTTCGCATCGTTCACCACCGCGACCTGGCAGACCGGCGCGCAGCAGCTGGATCGCTACAACGGCTACCCGGCCTACACCATCTCGGGCCAGGCGGCGGCGGGCGAGTCATCGGGCGCCGCGCTCACGGCCATGGAGGAGATCGCCGGGAAGGTCGTATCCGGAACCACGCTCGACTATGAGTGGACGGGCACCGCCTACGAGGAGAAGCAGGCGGGCGGGCAGATCGGCCTGCTGCTGGGCCTGTCGCTCATCGTCGTGTTCCTGCTGCTCGCCGCGCTGTACGGAAGCTGGGCGGT
>JBEVME010000054.1:0-15929 GCA_040508785.1 Sphingobium sp. | reverse complement strand
GATGCTTGCAGTCACCAGACATGGTGTCAATCAATTTGCGGCGCTGGACGAACGGCCGATCGGCCGATAGTCCGATGCGAGCCGGCATGGGCCGGCATGGGAGAGACTATGTCCGAAGAAGCCGCCGCACCGCTGGTCCTGCGGGCCGATGCCGACGGCGTCGCCACGCTGACGCTGAACCGGCCGGAAAAGCGCAACGCCCTCAATGTCGATGTTTTCGTGGCGCTCGATGCGCATCTCGCCGCGCTGGAGGCGCAGACCGACACGGTCGGCGTGGTCGTGCTGCGCGCCAATGGCCCGATCTTCTCGGCTGGCGCGGACCTTGGCAAGCAGCAGCGCGCGCCGAAGCGGGATTTCCAGGCGCGCACGATCGAGCGGCTGGCCGGCCTGCCCCAGCCGGTGGTCGCGGCGGTGCACGCGCCCTGCTTCACCGGCGGGCTGGAACTGGTGCTGGCAGCAGACATCATCCTGGCGGCCGAGTCCGCGCGCTTTGCCGATACCCATGCGAAATGGGGGCTGGTGCCCGGCTGGGGCATGAGCCAGCGGCTGCCCAGGCGCGTCGGCACGTTCAAGGCGCGCGAGATGATGTTCACCGCGCGGCAGATAGACGGCCGCACGGCGGAGCGGATCGGCCTTGCCAATATCTGCGTCGCCGACGACGCGTTCGAGGCGGAGCTGGCGGCGCTCACAAAGGATATCGCATCGCTCTCCTGGCACAGCCATCGCGGCAACAAGCGGCTGATCGTCGATACGGAAGATATGGCGCTGGCCCAGGGCCTTGCCCATGAAATCCATCGCGGACCGGGCCGGGCGCCCGATTTCGAGGAACGGGTCGGATCGACCTTCGGCCAGCGGTGAGCGGCGAACATTATATCCTGACCGCGACCGAAGGCCCGGTCGCCATCATCACCTATGACCGGCCGCATCGCCGCAATGCCTGGGATGCGGGCATGTACCGGGCGATCCGCGCCGCGATAGAGCGCGCCAATGCCGATCCCGCGATCGGCGCCATCCTCATCGCCGCGACCGGCCCGGTCTTCTGCGCCGGCGTGGACTTGAAGGCAACGCCGGAGCCACGCGATCCGGTGACGGGGCATCGCCCCAATATGGCAACGCTGTCCATGGCGGCGGGCGACAGCTGGCTGCACCTGATCGCCCGGTCAAAGCCGGTGATCGCGGCCATTCAAGGTCCAGCGATCGGCGCGGGCGTGACCCAACTGCTGCCGCTCGACCTGCGGATCGGCGCCGAATCCTCGACTTACGCCTTCCCCTTCCTGCGCCTTGGGACCATGCCCGAACTTGGCGCGACCGCGCTGCTGCCGCAACTTGTCGGCTATGGCCGCGCGCTGGACCTTTGCCTGAATGCGGCCACGATCGACGCCGGCGAAGCGCAGCGGATCGGCCTGATCGCGCGCGTCGTGCCCGACGCCGACCTGGCGGCGGAGGCACTGGCGGCCGCGACGCGGATCGCCGGCTATGATCGCGACGCGATGCGCATCACCAAAGCGATGTTCGAGGACAATCGCGGCGAGCATGACGCCGACCGGCTGCTGGCCCGCGAACGCGATGGCTTTGTCGAGCAATTCAGGCTGCGCCGCGCTGCCGCTACGGCGACTGACGCGGGCTAGGCGTCGTCGCGCGCCGCCTCGATGCTGGCGCGTATCCAGGTCGAAACGAGATCGCCGCGTTCCACGGCGACCGTGCGCGCCAGCCCGGCGTCGCCCGCCAAGACCGCATCGCACAGCCTGCGCTGCAGCTCGAGCCAGCGCAGCCGGCGCGCGACATCATCGCGGTACAGGTTGAGCCGCCTTTCGAGCAGGCCGAAACTGTGGCTGATCCCGACGAACAGCTGCATCACCGGATCGCCCGTCATCCGAGCGATCAACTCACTCAGGCGGACCTCGGTCATGACGGTCTCGTTGCGGACGTCCTTGTCGGGCCGACGATTGTCGAGGTCGCGGCGAAGACCACGCAATTCCGCGATCAGCGCCGCGTCGTCGCAGGCCGCCGCCTGGAAGGCGGCCTGGGGAAAGATGAGGCGGCTGGCATTGCTCATCTGGTCGAGCGTGGCCGATTGCAGCCGCAGCCACTGCGCCGGCGCCTGGATCGCGTCGCGCGCAGTCGGCCGCGCCGCGTAGAAGCCGCCACCCGCCCCGCGCCTCACGGTCAGAAGGCGGTCATTTTCGACCACCTTGGCGGCCTGGCGCAGGGTCGGGCGACTGACGCCGAGCGTCTTGAGCAGATCGGCTTCCGCGCCGATATAATCGCCATCCGCAGCCGCCATGCTCAGGCGGCCGAGCGCCTTGGCCGTCTGCGCGACCATGGAGGCGGATTCGGGCGCCTGCTGATAATCCTCGTGGTCGATCATGCTCAATGGCCCCGGAACACGCTGACGGCCCGCTCTGTCCGAACGGGCCGATAGCGGGCCATCGCAACTCGCCGCGACGATGGCAAGACGGGTCGGCATCCTGCCGGCCCGTGCCGGCTCAGGCGGCGATCTTTTCCGGCGTCGCGACGGATGGGTGGTCGAAGCGGAACAGCCGCGCCGCATTGCGGCCCAGAATGTCCAGCTTTTCGTCCTCGCTGATGTCGATCCCGTCGAACAGCTTGCCCACGACGTCCTGCGTGTGGGGGAAGGTGCCTTCCGCGTGCGGATAGTCGGACGCGAACATGATCGACTGGGTGCCCGTCACCGAACGCGACATGATGCAGGCGCGATCATGCTGGAAGGACACGGTCACCTGGCGCCGGATGATCTCGGACGGCATCATCGACAGCTTGGGCCGCACGAAGATGTCGTGTGCGACATAGACCTCGTCCATGCGCTCGGCGAGCGCCGCCAGCCAGCTGGCGCCGCATTCGATCACCGCGACCTTGCACTTGGGATTGCGGTCGAGCAGGCCGCCCGCGACCATATACATGATCGCGTCGATGCCGTCGGACATCTGTGTGGAATAGTTGACGACCGCTGCGCCCGGCCCGCGTTCGGCGATCACCGTCTCGGCGCCGGTCCCGGTGTGCAGAACGAGCACGATGCCAAGTTCACCCGCGAGATGGAACACCGGGTCCCAGGCAGGGTCGTTGTAGCGCGGGATGCCGGCCGGCGTGATCGAGGGCAGCATCGCGGCGGTGAAGCCCATCGCGGCGATCCGCTTCATTTCGGTTTGCGCGGCGTCGAGATTGCGCACCGGCAATACCCCGCAGCGCACGAAGCGGTTCAGGTGATCGCCAAAATACTGGTTGTTCCAGTTGTTGTAGATTTCGCACTGGCCCAGTTCCGCTTCCGGGTCGTCGATCGCGTAGAGCCACAGGCCAAGGCTGGGGAAGGCGATCTCCGCGTCGATGCCGTCCTTCTCCATATCGATCAGCCGACCGCCCAGATCGTGTATGCCAAGGCGCGTCGCACCGCCGAAATCGGGATTTTTGGCGAGCCGCAGGCGGAAGATCACCTTGTCCTCGGTGCGGGTAATCATCGCATCGTCTTCCTTCACAACGCGCACGGCATGGCGACGCAGCGATTCGGGCAAGCCGTCAAGAAAGAGGCTGTTGGGTTCGCGGACGTGGCTGTCGGCGCTGAAAATGAAGGGCTTCACGGTTTCTCTCCTCGGACATGCCGCGCTTGCGGCACTGCGTTCCGCTGGGCGTGATACAACGCATGGACCACGACTCCATTCCGTATAGATACCTATTTAGACACCGACATGCAAGCCGCCGATTGCACAACCGCTCGCCCCCTGTCAGATGCGGACCTGCTGCCCGTCGTCGACAGCGATGATCTGGCCGCGCACATAGCTGGCCGCGTCGGACAGCAGGAACAGGCCGACCCGCGCGATTTCGGACGGATGCGCGACGCGGTCGGTCGGCCGTCCGCCCATCTTGCCCCAGGCGGACATCTGTTCGGGCGTCATCAGCGGCGCCATGCCCTCGGTCGCCACCGTGCCGGGCGCGATCGCATTGACCCGGATGTTGCTGGCCGCAAGCTCGTGCGCTATGTTCACCGTCAGCCCGTTCACGAACACCTTGGACAGCGAATAGAGGCCGCTCACCTGATAGGCGCCGATCGACGAGATGTTGACGATCGCGCCGCCGCCGCGCGCTTCCATCGCCGGTACGACGGCACGGGCCATGTACAGCATCCCGTGGCTCATGACACCCAGGACCTTGTGGTAGATGTCGAGGTCCACCTTCACCAGCGAGCGATGCGCCGCCGCGCTCAGCAGGCCTGCATTGTTGATCAGGAAATCGATCCCGCCAAAGCGATCGACGGTCGCCCTGGCGCAGGCGTCGCAGGCGTCGGTGGAGCTGACGTCGGTCTGGAAGAAGGCGACATTGTCCCCGGCGCCGATCTCGGCGATCGTCGCCTCGGCGACGGCCTGGTTCACGTCGGCGATCATCACCTTCGCGCCCGCTTCCGCCAGCAGGCGGACATATTCGCGGCCCATGCCCTGCGCACCGCCGGTGACGACCGCGACCTTGCCCTGAAACTCCGACATCGCCTTCTCCCAAAATCGTGGCGGCCCTTGACGGCGCCATCCTATGTGACTCATCTGCGCGGGCGAAACTCACCGTCCCGGAGCATCATGTCAACCGCTATTTACATTGCCGATGCTGCCTGATCCCGCCCTGCCCCGCCGGCGCGACGCCACGCAGACCCGCGCCAGAATCCTGTCCGCGGCTCGGCGTGTCTTCGCGACGCGCGACTATACCCAGGCACGGATCAGCGACATAGCGGCGGCGGCGGACGTGAATCAGGCGCTCGTCATCCGCTATTTCGGATCCAAGGAGCATCTGTTCGAAACCGCTCTGGACTCCGTGCTTGACGAGCTGCCTTCCCATGGCCGGTACGAACTGGATGGGCTGGCGCAGAGCATCGTGCGGCATCTGACCGACGACAGCGGCAACATGCCCGACCCCTTGCCCATGGTCATCCACGCGACGTCCGATCCGGTTGCGCAGGCGATTTCCCAACGCCTGATGCAGGAGCGCGTCGTGCGCCCGCTGGCGGCCTGGCTTGGCGGCGAGGATGGCGACGCGCGTGCCGTTCAGATGCTGGCACTATGCGCCGGATTCTTCACCTATCGTCATCTGCTCCCCGTCGCACCCTTCCTGGGGGACATGCACGGGGGTGCGCGCGCTTGGCTCATATCCTCGCTGCAGACCATATTGGACGGATCGGCACGCGCCGCGGCGACGAAGTAAACCGCGCTTGACTTGTCGGCCCGCGGGCTTAGCGTCCTGCCCAAGCCGAAAAGGCGCCGGAGGGGTCATGGAAACGACATCGCACATCCGCGCTTCCACCGGCCGCGTCGATGTCACCCTTGCCGAAGAGGATTTTTCCATGAGCGACCTGCCCGATTCCCTTACGCCCGAAGAGCGTGTCCAGTTCGGCCGCGAATGGTTCAACTACACGATGACGATGCAGCCGCCGGTGTCGGACAGTCCCTACCGGCAGGCGGGCATCGCCAATTTCGTGTTCGCCGAAATGTGGTCGCGCCCCGGCCTCGACATGCGGTCGCGGCGGTTCATCACCCTGGCCTGCGTCGGCGCCGCCGGCACGATGGTGCCCATCACCACCCATGTCTACGCAGCGATGAACAGCGGCGACGTGAGCTATGAGGAGATGATGGAGTTTGTGCTCCACTTTGCCGTCTATCAGGGCTGGCCCAAGGCTTCGATCATGGAACAGGTCGTGCGCGAACAGTGGGCGCGCATCCAGGAAGAAGGCGGCCCGGTCCGCATGGACGTGCCGGCAAGGCCCGGCGCGTGACAGCCCTCGCGGGCGCGAGCGTCATCGTCACCGGCGCCGCGAGCGGCATCGGGCGGGGCGCCGCGCGCGCCTTCGCCGCACGCGGCGCCAGGCTGGCGCTGGTCGATATTGACGCGGAGGGGCTGACCGCCCTTGCCACGGAGATCGAGGCATCGGGCGGCGAAGCGCTGGTCCTTCCGGCCGACGTCGCCGCCGCCGATGCCTTCGATGCCATCGTGCCGGCAGTCGAGGCGCGCTTCGGTGCAGTGGACATGCTGATGAACAATGTCGGCCTGCTCGCCACCGGCAAGCCGGAGGATATTCCGCCCGAGGAATGGCAGCGCATCATGAACCTCAACCTGTTTTCGGCCGTGCGCGCCATCCATCGCGTGTTGCCGGGCATGACCGCGCGCGGTCACGGGCACATCATCAACACCGCGTCGTTTGCCGGCCTCTTCCCCTATGCGTGGGACCGCCTGCCCTATGTGGCGAGCAAGGCCGCCATGGTCGCCGTTTCGGAAAGCCTCGCCCTCTACCTCGTCCCCCAGGGGATCGGCATCACCTGCTTCTGCCCCGGCCCGGTCCGTACCGCGATCGGCAAGACGATCCGGGGCTGGACGCCGGGCATCACCCCCAGGGGGCCGGGCGCGCAATTCGAAGTAAAGGACCCGGACGAGATCGGCGTGCTGCTCGCCGACGCGGTCGAGGAAGACATCTTCTTCCTGCCCAGCGACGACAATGTGCTTGTCGAGATGGAAAGGCGCGGCCGCGACATCAACGCCTATCTGAAGGATCGCCTCGCTCAATTCTGACACGCTTGGCACGTCCGGGGGCGGCTTTCCGTAACGATATCGCCCTTCGAAAGCCGATCCGCTGCCGAAATGTTCATCGTGGAGAAAGCATGTCTGCGGCATCATTCGCCCATGCCGTTCATCGTCGCCATCGCGTCCCTGGCGGGACCCATGCTGCTGCTGGTCGCTCCGGTTTCGCTCGCGGCGGTGAAGGATTGCGTGGACTGGACGCCGCCGGTGCAGGCGGTCGCGACCGACACTGGCAAAAATTGCCCGCGCCCGCCCTTCATCGCGATGTAAGGCGGATTGCGGCGACCTCAAGCCGCTGCTAATCGCGTTTCATGATCCAGCCGCCCGAACTCATCCGCGTCCCCAAGGCCCGTGTTTCCTGCGACGGCGCGGGCGACATTCCCGCCGCGCTCGGCCATCCCCGCGTCTTTCTCGAAATCGACGAGCATGGCTATGTCGATTGCGGCTATTGCGACCGGCGCTTCGTGCTGATCGGCGGCGTGGCCGACACGCCCGAAGCCGGCGACGGCCCGGACATCGCCTCGGGCGCCAGCCTCTAGGGCAATTCCACGCGCCGGGGTTGGTTTATGGGCGGACCTGCGCCTATATCCCTGTCATGACCGACATCGCATCCCAGTTCACCGACGCCCGTGGCCTTCTCTACCGCCCTGCCATGCTCGATCCCGATGGCGCGTTGCGCCTGACCGCAGATGCGCTGAAAAGCTGCGACGATGGCGAGCTCTACCTGCAATATCGCGCGTCGGAGAGCTTCGGCTTCGACGATGGACGACTCAAGACCGCCGATTATTCGACCGACGCTGGTTTTGGCCTGCGCGGCGTGTCGGGCGAGACGACGGGCTTTGCCCATGCCAATGAAATCAGCGAAAGCGCGATCCGTCGCGCGGCGCAGACGCTGTCGCTGCTCGATCCGTCGGCGCGCGGCCCTGCCCCGGCGCCGCAGCGCACCAACCACCATCTCTATACCGATGCCAATCCGCTGGAGCTCGTGCCCTTCGCGGAGAAGGTGGCGCTCTGCGCGCAGATAGATACCGCCGCCCGCGCCCGCGATCCACGTGTCGATCAGGTCTCGGTCAGCCTGTCGGGCAGCTGGACCGTCGTCGAGATCGTGCGGCCCGACGGCTTCGTCGCCACGGATATCCGCCCGCTGGTCCGCCTAAACGTCTCGATCATCCTCAACGAGAATGGCCGGCGCGAAAGCGGCGCCTTCGGCATCGGCGGCCGTTATCTCTACGATCAGGTCATGGAACCCGCAGTCTGGAACCGCGCGATCGACGAAGCGCTTGCTCAGGCGCGCACCAATCTGCGCTCGGTCGCCGCGCCGGCCGGTGAAATGACCGTTCTGCTCGGCCCCGGCTGGCCCGGCGTGCTCGTGCACGAGGCGATCGGCCACGGCCTGGAGGGCGATTTCAACCGCAAGGGCACCAGCGCCTTTTCAGGCCGGATCGGCCAGCGCGTGGCAGCGCCGGGCGTAACGGTCGTCGACGACGGGTCGATCCTCGACCGGCGCGGCTCGCTCAGCATCGACGATGAAGGTACGCCGACGCGCGCGAATATCCTGATCGAGGACGGCATCCTCAAGGGCTATATGCACGATCGCCTCAACGCCCGGCTGATGGGGGTCGAACCCACCGGCAACGGCCGCCGCGAAAGCTTCTCCCACGCGCCGATGCCCCGCATGACCAACACCTTCATCAAGGGCGGGCAGGACGACCCCGAAGAGCTGCTCTCGCGCCTCAAGACCGGTATCTTCGCCAAGAGCTTCGGCGGCGGGCAGGTCGACATCGTGTCAGGCAAGTTCGTCTTCTCCTGCACCGAGGCTTACAAGGTCGAGAACGGCAAGCTCGGCGACCCGATCAAGGGCGCGACCCTGATCGGCGACGGCCCGACCGCGCTGACCCGCGTCATCGGCATCGGCAACGATTGGGCGCTGGACGAAGGCATCGGCATGTGCGGCAAGGGCGGACAGAGCGTCCCCGCGGGCGTCGGCCAGCCGACCCTGCTCATCGAAGGCCTGACCGTCGGCGGCACGGCGACCTGAGGCTAATGCGCCACGGGGCGCGGAACCGCTCGCCTTGCGCTTGCTTATATGTCCATGAACATGCTGACCGACAGCCATGACGCGGTGACGGCGGATTGGGCCGCGGCCTTGCTCGACTTCTGGTTCAACGAAGTGGGAGAGGACGGTTGGTGGAGCCACGATCCCGCGCTCGACGCGCGCTGCGCCGACCGGTTCGAGCCGATCTGGCACGAAAAGCAGGCACTCGCGCCCGAGGATTTCCTCGATCGCGCCGACGATGCGCTGGCCGCCATCCTGTTGTTCGATCAGTTGCCGCGCAACATGTTCCGGGGCAGCGCCCAGGCCTTCTCCACCGACGCGCTCGCGCGCGCCATCGCGCGCGGCGCGATCGCGCAGGGCTATGACATCCAGATAGGCGGCGCCGGGCGGCTCTTCTTCTACACGCCGTTCCAGCATAGCGAGGACCGGGACGACCAGGCGCTTTCGGTACAGCTTTACGAGGGGGCGGGCGACGATCGCGCACTGGCGTTCGCGCGTGAACATCGGGCGATTATCGAACGCTTCGGGCGCTTTCCGCACCGTAACCGGGTCCTGGGCCGGACTACCCTGCCGCAGGAGCGCGACGCCGTCGCGGAAGGCGCCCGCTGGTAGGGTGCGGGCGATGCGGTCAAATGTCGGTCAGCGTCCCTTGTAATAGGCCGCCCGCGTATTGCTCCAGATGATCTGGCCGATCCCCGTCAGAGCCAGCAGCGCGCCCCAGAGCGCCCATTGCCTGTCGTTGGCCATGAAGCTGTCGAGGAATGCGATGTTGAACCCCTGCAAGATCCAGATGCCGCCCATCAGCACCATCAGCAGGCCGAGCAGGCTGCTGACCGCCCGCATGACGCCGTTGAAAAATTCGCTCCTGATCATGGCATTTCCTCCCTGTTATGCTGTCTTGCCAGCCTTGAACGTCATCGCCACGCCGTTCATGCAATAGCGCAATCCCGTCGGTTTCGGCCCATCGTCGAACAGATGGCCCAGATGCCCGCCGCAGTCGGCGCACAGCACCTCCGTACGCTGGCGACCGAGCGTCAGGTCGCTTCGCGTGGCCACCGCGCCCGGCAGCACCTGCCAGAAGCTGGGCCAGCCGGTCCTGCTGTCATATTTGGTCGTGGACGAAAACAGCGCATTGTCGCAGCCGCCGCAGGAAAAAATCCCGGCACGATGCTCGTTCAACAGCAGGCTCGAGTAGCGATTCTCGGTCGCCGCTTCGCGCAGCACCTTGTAGCTGGCGGGGCTCAGCCTTGCCCGCCATTCCGCCTCGCCATGCTGCACCGGAAAATGGCCGGGCGGCGCCTTGGCTGGCGCTCCCGACAGCGCGACCTTGCCCGCAATGGCGACCGCAACGACGCCGACCGCCCCCATGCCGAGTAGTTCGCGACGTGTCATGGGAAGCTCTCCCGAATACCGGGTCGGCGGATGCCGTTCCCGTGAGGAGAGGAGCCTAGCCCAGCCTGAATGGGATTCCCACTCCGCCATGGCGCTAGCTGCAGAATTCAGTGTGTGATGGGATAGCGAGGATGGGTGGTTATGTGACAGTCCGGTTTGGCGCTTTTAGTTGGGATAGCTGACCAAGGGTTCGCGCGCAGACATCCACCATGTTTTTCCTGTAACGGCACCGCCGACAGCCCCTAGAAGTGCCATCCAATAGCCAGCGGGGGCCGCCATTAGCAGCAAAATCGCAATGGGCAGGACGAAACCTACGATTGCGCCGACCGAAATATAGGCGGATGCACACTCCCATCCTCGACGTTGCAACAAAGCGGTAAGGGGGAGGCCGACGATGATGCTCGCGGCGAGGACCAGTGGTAGCGAGACTACGAAGGGTAAGATCGCCAGCCATAGCGAAGGGAACAGCCTGCCGCCTTCGTTCAAGCCTGCCGGGAGTAGTCCAAGGGCGAGCACACCCGTAAAGATGAGCATAGGCGCTGCGCCTGCGACTGCCCCATATAAAACGGATTTAACGAATGGCCACATTGGCAAAAGGAAGCACAAGACTATCTCACTTACAATGTCTGCTTCCGAGCAAAGAACTGACAGGCCCTTGCAGCGACTTCTGGTCGCTAGCGGACCATCCGAATTTGCCCGTGCCGCCTAGCGGGCTTTCGTTCCTCCGCGTCTCTGTCCCTCCGCGTAATTTCTCTTCTGGTTGACGCGGGGACGCTGAGATTTGACGGTGCTTCTCTGCGTCCTCTGCGCCCCTGCGCGAACAAATCGATGTGCGCAGAGGAATGAAGTACCAGCCGTGCCGCTATTTCCCCTCCAGCCTTTGCGAGAAATACACCATCTGCATCGCCTGTAACCGCGCGCCCTGTTCGATATCGGCGTCGCCCGAATGGCCGCCGGCCGTGTCCTCGTAGAAGAGATAGGGGATGCCATATTCCTTCAGCCGGGCGGCGAATTTACGCGCATGTTGAGGGCCGACGCGGTCGTCCTTGGTCGTTGTCCAGATATAGGGCATCGGATAGGCCGCACCTTTGCGGATATTGGCGTAGGGCGAAATCGTCTCCAGGAAAGCCTTCTCCTCAGGCACCGACACGCTGCCATATTCATCGACCCAGGACGCGCCCGCCGCGATCTGTTCGTAGCGGATCATGTCGAGCAGCGGCACCTGGATCGTCACCCCGCTCCACAGTTCGGGATGCTGGTTGAACTCCACGCCCATCAGCAGCCCGCCGTTCGACCCGCCATAGATGCCGAACTTGGCCGGGCTCGAGAGCTTGCGGGCGAATATGTCCTTCGCCACGGCCGCGAAATCGTCATAGATGATCTGCCGCTTGGTCTTGCGTCCCGCCTCGTGCCAGGCCGGGCCGAACTCGCCGCCGCCGCGGATATTGGCGAGCACGAAGCTGTTGCCCCGCTCCAGCCACAGCTTGCCGGTGATTCCCGAATAGAAGGGCGTGTTGGAAACCTCGAACCCGCCATAAGCGGTCATGATCGTCGGCGTGGTGCCGTCCAGCGGCAGACCCTTTCGATGGACGATGAAATAGGGGATCTTCACCCCGTCGCTGGACGTCGCCTCATATTGTTCGACCACCAGATTTGTCGCGTCGAAGCGCGCGGGCATGGCCTTCACCTGGACAGGGGCCGGCTGCGCCGCGTCGAGCGACCACAGGGTCGAGGGCGTCAGGAAGCCGGTGACCGCGATATAGGCCTTGTCCGTCCGGTCGGTCGCCGTCGCGGTGTAGATGGACGCATTGTCTGGCAGCGGTACCGCGCGCGTCGTCCATCCACCCGCACTGGCCGGCGGCGTCAGCAGCAGCGCGCGGCCCCGCACATTGTCGTTGATCGTCAACACCACATGTGATTTCGTCGCCGCGACGCTGTCGATCGACTGGCGCGGCGTCGGCGCGAACAGGATTTCGGGGCGCAGCTCGCCCCCGGCTCGCAGCGCGCTCAGCGTGACGCTCGCCAGCGACCCTTCGGGCACGGTGATGCCGCCGCTGGTCCAGGGTTCGCTGGTGCGGATCAGCACCCGGCCGTTCACCATGCCCTCGACGCTGCTCCTCAGCGGCAGCGGCAGCTTTCTGGTCCCGCCTTCGGTCAGCAGATAGGTCTCGTTGCCGAAGAAAGTGACACCCCGCTGGATCAGCAAGGCGCGGTTGCCCTGCCCGTCGGACAGCGCCATGGGCCATGCGCCGACCTGGTCGTCGGCCTTGCCACGAAACAGCTCCACCGCCGCCTCGAGCGGCGCCCCGCGCTTCACCATCTTGACCACGAACGGATAGCCCGACGCGGTCATCGTGCCCGCTCCCCAGTCCCGCGCCAGCAGCAGGCTGTCCTTGTCCGCCCAGGCCTCGTTCTGCTTGGACTTGGGGATGTCGAACCCGCCCTTGACGAACTGGCCGGTCGCCAGGTTGAACTCGCGGAGCGTCACCGCATCCTCGCCGCCATCCGACAGGTTCAGGAGCGCGATCCGCTCGTCGGGGTCAAGCAGGGTGACGCCCTTCCACACCCATTTCTTGCCTTCCGCCTTGGACAACGCGTCCAGATCCAGCACCGTCGTCCACTTGGGGCTCGCGGTCGCATAATCGGCCTCGCCCGTATGTCGCCAGATACCCTGGGGATGCTCGGCATCGCGCCAGAAATTGAACACCCGCCCGGCGATCAGCTGGGGCATGGGGATGCGGTCCTTGGCGGACGCGATCGCCAGCGCGTCCTTGTAATAGCCGGCATAGCGCGGATCACCCTGCAGGGTCGCAACGGTGGCCCTATTCTCTTCCTCAACCCACTGCATCACGCGCGGGCCGGTCCAGTCCTCCAGCGAGACATAGGGGTCGTCCGTGGTGGAGGCGAGCAACGGGCCAGCACCCGTCAGCATGGCAGCAGTAACCACGGTCAAAAGCCTCTTCACTGGCATCGTCTCCTCGCGGGGAGGCCAGAGCTTCGCTTAGTCGGGCAGGCGATGCAAGGGCGGTGCGCCGCGCAATCGGCCCCGATTGTATCGCGCCCGCAACAACACCCCCGCAACCAGAAGCGGCATGGCAACCACCCCAGCGATCATCCCCAGCACGCTCGGCGACCAGCCCAGCAGGTCGTGCACGCCCATCCAGGGCAGCATCAGCAGCAGCCCACCCAGTGCCAGCAGCCACAACCCCCAGCGACGTGGCCGCACCGCCACCATGCGCAGCTCGTGCCGGTAAGCCTTGCGCCCGGCTTTGGTGGTGAGGTCCGGCGGGGGATGATGATCGAACATGTCTATGGACCTATGGCGCCATCGCCCCTATCCTGTCCACATCCCCGGGGGACCGTCCACAGACGGTTGAGAGGCGGCTGGCTTCCTTGAATAAGGGGCGGGGCCGCGACCCGCTGAACCTGATCCGGATAAGACCGGCGTAGGGAGGGACGGCTTGTCATCGGCAGACCGCCTCCTCCTTTCGCTGCCCCAGGCGCACGAAAGGACGGCCGCTCCATGGACACCCTCTCCGTCCTCACCCTGCGCCTCGCCGAAGCCATCGGCCTCTATTTGATCGTCGTCGGCATAGGCGGCCTGGTCGCGCCGCAGCGCTGGCGCGGCACGATAGACGATCTGGAGCGCTCGCCCGGCCTCGTCATGGCGCTCGGCTTCGCCGTCTTCGCGGTCGGCACGGCGATGGCGCTGGTCCATCACAGCCTGCACGACACGCTCGCGATCATTGTGACGATCGTCGGCCATGCCGCCCTGGTCGAGGGTGCGCTGCTGCTCGCCGTGCCGGGGCCGCTGCTCCGGATCGGCCGCGCGGCGCTAGGGCATATCCGGCTCTGGGCGATCGTCTCGCTCATCCTCGGCATCCTTCTCTTCCTCGCCGGCCTCACCGGCCGCGCCACCATTTCCGTCTGAAAGGTATCCTCATGGCCGATGTCCCCGCCCGCACCGAGATGCGTGTCACCACCGGACCGATTCGCGGTTCTAAGAAAATCCATGTCGGCCCGCTCAAGGTCGCGATGCGCGAGATTTCGCTCGAGCCCTCCAGTGGCGAGCCCCCGGTCCGCGTTTACGACACGTCAGGCCCCTATACCGATCCGCAAGCCCGCATCGACATCATGGCCGGCCTCCCCGCCATCCGCCGCGACTGGATCACCGGCCGCGCCGATGTGGAGGACTATGACGCCCGCAAACTGAAGCCGGAAGATAACGGCCTGAAGGGTCCCGACAGGAGCGGCGGCGTCGCGCAATTCCCCAGCGTCACCAAACGCCCGCTCCGGGCGAAGCCGGGCATGAACGTCAGCCAGATGCACTATGCCCGCCGCGGCATCATCACGCCCGAGATGGAATATGTGGCGGAGCGCGAGAATCTCGGCCGCGCCCGCCTCGCATCCTACGCCCGCGACGGCGAGAGCTTTGGCGCATCCACCCCCGACTTTGTCACCCCCGAATTGGTCCGCGACTATGTCGCGCGCGGCCGCGCCATCATCCCCAGCAACATCAACCATCCCGAATCCGAGCCGATGGCGATCGGCCGTAACTTCCTGGTCAAGATCAACGCCAATATCGGTAACAGCGCCGTCGCCTCGGACGTCGCATCCGAAGTCGACAAGCTGGTCTGGTCGATCCGCTGGGGCGCGGACACGGTCATGGACCTCAGCACCGGCCGCAACATCCACGACACCCGCGAATGGATCATCCGCAACTCGCCCGTGCCGATCGGCACCGTCCCCATCTATCAGGCGCTGGAAAAGGTCGGCGGCGTCGCCGAGGACCTGACCTGGGACATCTTCCGCGATACGCTCATCGAGCAGGCCGAACAGGGCGTCGACTATTTCACCATTCATGCCGGCGTGCGGCTCGCCTATATCCCGATGGCGGCCAAGCGCGTCACCGGCATCGTGTCGCGCGGCGGCTCGATCATGGCGAAATGGTGCCTCGCCCATCATCGCGAAAGCTTCCTCTACGAACGCTTTGACGAGATTACCGAGATCATGAAGGCCTATGACATCGCCTACTCCCTGGGTGACGGCCTGCGCCCCGGCAGCATCGCCGACGCCAATGACGAAGCGCAGTTCAGCGAACTCTACACGCTGGGCGAACTCACCCACCGCGCCTGGAAACAGGATGTGCAGGTGATGATCGAAGGCCCCGGCCATGTGCCGATGCACAAGATCAAGGAGAATATGGACAAGCAGCTGCAGGTCTGCGGCGAAGCGCCCTTCTATACGCTGGGGCCGCTCACGACGGATATCGCGCCGGGCTATGACCATATCACCAGCGGGATCGGCGCGGCGATGATCGGCTGGTACGGCACGGCAATGCTTTGCTATGTGACGCCCAAGGAGCATCTGGGCCGGCCCGATCGCGACGATGTGAAGGTCGGCGTCGTCACCTACAAGCTCGCCGCCCACGCCGCCGACCTGGCGAAGGGCCATCCCGCCGCGCAAGTCCGCGACAACGCCCTGTCGAAGGCAAGGTTCGAGTTCCGCTGGCGCGACCAGTTCAACCTGTCCTTGGACCCCGACACGGCGGAAGAGTTCCACGACCAGACCCTCCCGGCCGAAGGCGCCAAGACCGCCCATTTCTGCTCGATGTGCGGCCCGAAGTTCTGCTCGATGCAGATCAGCCAGGAAGTGCGCGAGTTCGCAAAGCTGCAAAATCAGGATGCCGAAGGCTTCATCGCCGTCGAGGAAGCCGAAAAAGGCATGGCGGAAATGAGTCAGGTCTATGAGGACACTGGGCGTGAGTTGTATATGGGCCAAGGCGATAGGGAGCATGATTGATGGGTTTAAAGACGTAATCTATAGCGCCACAGCAAATTTTTGGCTGTTAGCTGAGAATTGATATCGGTATAGCGAGAGTGGTCCCGTCGAAAATAGCTAACGAAGCAGGTAA
>JBEVME010000081.1:0-2882 GCA_040508785.1 Sphingobium sp. | reverse complement strand
CCCATAGCGCCCAGGCTGGCCGCCTGATATTCCGGTTGCCGCTGCATTTCCGCGACGAACATCTTCATGAACATTGCGGTGGTGTGCCATCCGCTGGCGGACAGGCTCCCAAAATGAGTCGAGGCCGCACCCTCGTCTGACAGGTGGAACGGCTGCGGATCGAAAGCGGCCGCGAAGGCCACCGTTTCCTCCCGCGTCACTGTCAACGGGCCGAAGCTGATGCTGTCGCCGACGACGACATCTTCGAAATAGATTGCTTCGGCCATGGCTTCGCTTCCTCGTGCAATTCAGCGCGGTTAGGCCAGTCTTCCGTTTACGCCAATTTCGGCTGGCAACAAGTCAGGGCTTGATCAGGCCTCGCAGAATTGCGGGGTCTCCGTCGCCGATCACCGGCGCGACGCCAAGCAGTCGCGCCAGCAAGGGATAGACGTCCACATTGGCGAAGCCGGTCGGCGGTCGGAACGTCGGATCGAATGCCGGTCCGTTGGCGATGAAAAGTGCCTGCATCTCGGGTGCCGCATCGTCCCAGCCATGGTCACCGCCAGTCAGCGGCTTTGCTGGCGTGGTGGCCTGGATTTCCCATCCGGTCTCGCCCAGGCAGAAATAGGGCGGGATGCGCCTATGGGTGCCGTAATGGAAGCGTGCGGGTAGTTCGGCCTTGCGCCAGCATCGCATATGCGGATGGGGCGTGAGCAACCGCTTCTCCAGCGCCGCCTCGCGGCCGGGGAGGGCGGCCAGGCTGGCATAGGGGCCAATTTCCACGATGCGATAGTCGGCGGGGTCGGCCACCTGGTCGAGCGCGATGAAGCGGTCGGCGCCCTTCGCTGCCATGCCATGATCGGCCAGGATCAGCAGGTTCGCGGGCTGGCCCATCGCTGTCAGCCCGTCCACCAGCATCCCGATCTTGGCATCGACATCCGCGACCGCCTGTGTCGTTTCGGCGGCGTCCGGACCGAAGACATGGCCGTTGGTGTCGACATCATCGAAATAGAGCGTCAGGAAGCGCGGCCGGATGGCGGGGGGACGACGCAGCAGGTCGAACACGGCGTTAATGCGCTGGATGCCGCTGATTGCCGAATTGAACTGCGCCCAGTCGCTCGGACGCGTTCCGCCGCTCAGCGTGTAGGGCCATTCCTTCGCCCTGGTCGCGCGCCAGGCGACGTTGGAGCCCGGCCAAAACATGGTCGCCGTGCGAATGCCCGCATTCTCCGCCGTCACCCAGACCGGCTCCGCCTCCCACCACCAATAGGGGTCGTCGCTCGCCATGGTGAACTTCTCGTTCGCGCGCGCGGCATCCTCCATATTGTTGGCGACGATTCCGCTGCGGTCGGGCCTCTTGCCCGTGACGATCGCCCAGTGATTGGGAAAGGTCTTGGTCGGGAAGGACGGCCGCATCGGCGCCTCGACCCCGCCCGCCGCCAGCGCGGACAAGCGGGGTGTGACGCCTCGCTTCAGATAGTCGGGGCGGAAGCCGTCGATCGAGACCAGGATGGTGACTGGCGCCCTCGATTCCACGGGTGCAGCAGCAGTCGGCCGACTACCGCCGGCGCAGCCGCCCAGTGTTGCAACGAGGGGCAGCAAAAGGGCCGGAAGCAAGCGTAACAGCGACATATTGATCGGCTCCCATCGATTGCGGCACACCGCTCCCTAATCTCCCAGCGACAGTCTGGCGAACACCGTATAGCTGGCCGGGGCTGCGCCATAGGCAGCGTCCAGCCGCTTCGGCTTGGCATAGAGCGACCCCGACCCGCCCAGCGCCAGCGCGAAGTCCGACCCGAGTGGAATGCGATAGGCATAGCCGACCTGTGCCTTGCCTATCCGGAAATCCTGCTCGTGCAATGGGTCGCCATGCGGAAACAGCTCGTCGTTTCGGATGCTTTCGATCCGGCCGAACAGGTTATGCCCGCCCGTCGCGTTCCAGTTCCCTTCCAGCAACCATGCGGTCAGCGTTCTGCCGGGCAGGCGGTTCTTCGCAGAAAAGGCGCCGGCAACTGACAATCGCGCATCGGCATAATGCACACTGGCGGTCAGCCGGCCCTCATCCTCGTCGGCGTGCAATGCCTCCGGGTTTTCGATCCGGCCATAGCTGATCTGCGCGGCCCAGTGCGGGCCGGGCGTCCAGCTTGCGCGTATGGACCAGCTGTCGAGCTTGGGCGTTTCGATATCCCACCGGTCCTCGTCCGGTTCACGCCCGCGAAAGGCCGATGCCTCCAGCTGAAGCCGCTTCGTCGAGATGCCTGCCGTCACGACGCCATAGGTGATGTGCGTGCTGTCAAACCAGTGATGGCCGATCGGCGCTTCGGGATTATAGCGTGCCGACCGGCGCATCATGAACGCGCTCGGCCCCAGCGCCGGTTCGCCGACGGGCCCGCCATAGAGGAAAGCGCTTGCGCCCGGCGCGACGTCCATGTCGATACGCGCCGCCAATTCCATGAACAGGTCATGGGGATGCTGCCGGTCGATCAGCGGTTCGCCGTCCGCTGTCTCACCGGTGGCGAACAGGTTGGGATAGCCCCGCGCATCCATCAGCGGTTCCAGGCTCCACATGGACTTGAGCGTGAGTCGCGTGCCGTCGCCGATCGGCCCTGCCGCGCTCAGCATCGCCATCGATTGGACATAGGCCTTGTCGTCCCCGCGCGGGCCGCCTTGATCGGTGTAGATGCCCCAGGCATATCCATGCCCCATCAGCATCCAGTCGCCGGACATGACATGCAACCCGGACATTGATCCCGCGGGCGCGCCGCAGCCGCCCACGGATCCTTCCCAGCCCGGAAGGCGCGACGTCCCCGACCCGGATGAAGAAGGGGCCAATATCCCTACGGTGATGCACTCCTCCCCGGTCGGCAGGGCATGATATGTATGACGGCCCGAGCTGCCGTCAT
>JBEVME010000007.1:0-27039 GCA_040508785.1 Sphingobium sp. | reverse complement strand
GATCGGCCTCAGTATCGGCGAGGTGGCGCCCGATGGCGGCAGCGGGCCGGACGGGCATGTCGCGGGCGCCTTCGCGCGACGCAGCGGGTTCCAGAATGGCCGCTTCGCGATCGTGGGCGGCACGATGGCGGGGGAATGGCGGATGACGGCTACCCCTGCCTTCGATCGCGCGACAGGCCGTTTCCAGGGCTATCGCGGGCAGGCGCGGCGGCCGCATCTGCACGAGGTTGCGCCAGCGCCGGGTGAAGCGGCCGGCTTCGCGGGCATGTCGGCGGATTCGCTGCGTCAGCTCGTCCATGAACTGCGCACGCCGCTGAACGCCATATTGGGCTTTGCCGAAATCATCGAGCAGCAGCTGTTCGGTCCGACGACCCCGCAATATTGCGAGATGGCCGGCAAGATCGCCCTGGACGCACGACATCTGCTGGCGGCGTTCGACGATCTGGACCTTGCGGCCAGGGTCGCGCGCGATGGCGGGGGCGGCGATCCACGGCCGCTCGACAGCGCGCTGCTCATCACCCAGACCGTCGCGCGCTTCCACGATGCGAGCCGCGCCGATGCGCCCCGGCTGGACATCGCGCTGGCCCACGACCTTCCGCCGGTGCGCCTTGACGCGGTGCAGGGCGAACGGATGGTGCAGCATCTGCTGCGGACGCTGCTCTCGGTAGCTGCGCCGGGCGAGACGCTGGCTGGATCGGCCTGGTTCGAACCGGACGGTCGCGCAGGGCGGGTCCTGCTGGCGGTGGCGCGCCCCGCCGGGCTGATGGGGATGGAAGAGGAGCAGCTGTTCGATCCGGGCTATACGCTGGAAGGCGAGTGGGCGGACGGCCCGTTGCTCGGCCTGGGCTTTTCGCTCCGCCTGATCCGCAGTCTGACGGCGGAGAGCGGCGGAAAGCTGATGATCGAGCCGACGAGGCTGGTTCTGGCCATGCCGGGTGCCGAGACGGCGGACGGAGCGGCGAGCGAAGCCTGAAGCGCGCCGCCCGCAACGCTCTGGCAATGATTGGGCGCTAGAGCTGTCGGCATGACCGCGTCAGATAGAGACCATCCGGGCGACCTGTTGCGCGCACCGCGCGCGCGCGACATGATCGCGCTCGATCCGGCATTCGGCACCCGCTTCATGCTCTTCGTCGATACCGAGGAGGAGTTCGACTGGGACGCGCCCTTCCGTCGCACCGGGCATGGCGTCACCGCGCTCGCCGGCATGGCGCGCGGGCAGGCCTATTTCAGGGACGCCGGGGTGCAGCCGGTCTATGTCACCGACTATCCGGTGGCTGACGACGACGCGGCCGCCGACATGCTGGGCGGCTGGGCAAGCGCAGGCGAGGCGGACATCGGCGCGCATCTCCACCCGTGGGTCAATCCGCCCCATGTCGAGGAGGTGAACGCGGCCAACAGCTATGTCGGCTTCCTGCCCGAGCATGTCGAGCGGGCGAAGCTGGAGGCGCTGGTGGCGCGGCTCGCACAGCGTTTCGGCCGCCGTCCGCGCGCCTATCGGGCCGGGCGCTACGGCGTCGGGCCCAACAGCGCACGCCTGCTGGAGGACGCCGGGTTCCGGCTCGACAGCTCGGTGCGCAGCCGTTTCGATTATAGCGGCCAGCATGGTCCTGATTTTCGCGGGTTGCCGCTGAAGCCCTATTGGGCCGGGCCGCAGCGCGCACTGATCGAACTGCCCCTGTCGACCGCCTATGTCGGTGTGCTGCGGGGGTTGGGCGAGAGCCTGTATCATGCGGCGCAGGGCAGGGGCCCCTTGCCCGGCGCGATGGCGCGGGCCGGCCTGTTGAGCCGCGTACCGCTGACGCCGGAGGGGATCAGCGCGGCCGAAGCTATGTCCGCCATCGACGCGCTGATCGCCGAGGGGCTGCCGGTGCTCAACTTCAGCTTTCATTCGCCGACGCTGGAACCGGGGCATACGCCCTATGTCCGCGATCGCGCGGATCTCGCAGGGTTCTACCGCTGGTGGGATGTCGTGCTTGACCATCTTGCCCGCAGGGGCGTGGCGCCGGCCAGCCTGGACCAGATGCTGGCTGCCGTTCCCGCCCGGACGCAGGCGATCCGACAGGCTTGCCAAGCCGCCTGACCCGCCCTATTCCCCGCGCACGGTGGGGCCTGTAGCTCAGTTGGTTAGAGCTGGCCGCTCATAACGGCTAGGTCGCGGGTTCGAGTCCTGCCGGGCCCACCAACGCCACATTCGGAGGCTTCGCGATCTGGTGCTGAGACCAGACGCGATGCGCGGGGGATGCGGGGACGTTCGCATTCAAGCGGATCACGCCCTGCACTGGCCGTCCCGTTACCAGCCCGCGCAGGGTTCGGCATGTCGGGGTCCAGGCGCCCGGAGTGGTACCGAGCGCCTTCTCAACCCTCTTCGACGATCAGAAGCGTAGCGTGACCTCGCTTCCGAACACGGTTGGTTCGCCCACCGTCGCGACACTCCAGCCCAGGCCCGAAGGGGTGAAGTCGAATCCGCCAGTATAATATTTCTTGCCGAACAGGTTCTTGGCGAAGAAGGCAACATCGAAATTTTCGCGGATGAATGTCTTGGAGACGCGGGCGTTCACGATGTTGTACGAAGCCAGGATGCCGGTTCCCGAAACGGGCGAGTTCGGGGAGATCGTGATGCTGCCCTTATGGTTGAAATCGACCTGGATCGCTGCTTCGCCATTGTCCATGGGAATTTCCTGTCGCGCCGACAGACTGTAGCTGACCTTCGGTACATAGACGAAGGGCTGCTGCGACAGGTCGTTACCCAGCAGGTCGCGATATTCGACATATTTGGCGTTGGTGTAAGAATAGGTGCCCCGCAACGTCAGGCCATTGATCGGAACCACGGTGATTTCGGCTTCCGCGCCGCGCACGCGTCCCTTCGCGGCATTGTCTACCACCGTGACCGTGCCGGGCGTGCAAACCGGCGGGGTGCCGGAGCAAACCTGGGTCGGCGCGAGGATCGTCTGCTGGATGTCATTATAATTCGACTGGTAGACCGCAAAGTTCGCCCGCAGCCGGCGATCGAACCAATCCGACTTGAGGCCGATTTCATAATCGGTCACCGTCTCTGGATCGAACGGCGCGAATGTCAGCGGATCGGCGCTGCCGCGCAGGTTGAAGCCGCCGGACTTATAGCCTTTCGCCGTGCGCGCATAAATCAGGATGTCGCTTGCCGGCTTATAGTCGATCGACGCCGTATAGGAGACCGCGCTCCAATCGCCCTTGAATGGGGCCCTGCAGGGGTTGTTGGCTGTCGGGTTGCGATAGATGGTCGGTGTCGCGCAGCTCGAAAACGTCCCGAGCGGCACTTCGACGCGGTTGCGCGCTTCCAGCTCGCGCGTATCCCGCGTGTAGCGCAGGCCGCCGGTAACACTGAGCGCGTCGGTCACCCTGAAGGTGCTCTGCACATAGCCGGCGATGCTGGAGTTGACGACGGAGCCATCGGTGAGACGCGCTGTGGGCGACCCGAAGGTGTTCGTGATCGCCACGTCGGTTCCGCTTTCTCGGGCGTAGAACGCGCCGACGATGAAATCCATCCGGTCGTCGAACAGCTTGCCGGACAGATTCAGTTCCTCGGTAAAGCTCCCGGTGTTGCCGATATTGACCGTGTTGTAGACGGCGACGTCGGTGCCATCGAGATCGATCAGGGAATTCCGGCTCGCCTTGCGATAGGCAGTGATAGACTTCATCTGAAGGTCGCCGATATCCCAGATGACGGTGCCCGACACCCCCCAGACCTTGTCCTTGTTGCGGCTGAACGAATTATGCCGGACGTCCCAGAATCCGAGACCGGCATTGTAGCGCTCCAGATATTGCGCGAGCGTCAGGCCGGTCTGGGGCCGGACGCCATTATTGACGAAGGTGCCGCCCGGTTGCACGGTCAGAAGCTTGAACGGCACCGAACTGTCGCGCGAGCGGGACGTCATATAGTCGCCGCGCAAGGTGATCTCGAGATTGTCGACTGCCTGCCAGCGCAATGTCCCGCGGATGCTCTGATCGTGAAGGTCGCCGAACGAGTTGCCGCCATAAACCAGGTTGCGACCGAACCCCGACCCACGACTGAGGCTGCCGACGACGCGCATCGCAAGATCTTCGCCAGCGATAGGCAGGTTGAGGACGGCATTGCCGGTCATGCGCCCATATTGGTCGAGGCGCCCGTTGACCAGTCCTTCGAAATCGCCGGTCGGCTGCTTGTAGGATATGCTTATGGCGCCGCCCGTGGTGTTTCTGCCAAAGAGCGTTCCTTGCGGGCCCTTCAGGACTTCGACGCGTTCGATGTCGACCATGTTCGCCAGACCCGCGCTCATAGCGCGCGCTTCGCTCACCCCGTCGACATAGATGCCGACGGCAGGGTCCACGGTAACGATGATCGAGGTCTGCGTCTGACCGCGCATACTGATGATCAGGCCGTTTTTGTTGGTATTGCCCGATGAAATGCTGAGCGATGGCGTACTTGCCTGCACCTGGGCCAGGTTGGTCACAGACGCCTTGGTCAGCATGTCTCCGCTGAATGCCGAAACGGCAATCGGCACGGTTTGAAGATTCTCCTCGCGCTTGCGAGCCGTGACGATGATGTCGTCGATACCACTCTGGGCCGCGTCATTCGTGCCATTGGTGGTCTGGGCGAATGAAGATGGGATGAAACAAAGTGGCGCTGCTGCGAAAATCAGAACATTCAAACGAGATTTATTCATTATATCCTCCCGCATTAATTTGAAGCTATTATAAGTCTGTAACTGAATTTATGATGTCATATTTCAGGAATATTAGGGTCAAGTAGCGCGCGACTTCCCGCAGGTGTCACAGCGCCGCGCGATCGATGGCGGGTTCCGGCAAGATCGTGCGATGGCGAGGCGAGGCTTCCCCGCTGACCATTCTGGCATTTTGAAACGGCGAGACTGCGCCGCCGGCCGCGCCCGCCCGCCAATCGCACCAAAGCGTAGCGGCCGCGATGCCGCGTTTGCCGGTGGCCACGCGATTGACCGTTTCCACCTCATGCCCTCTTCCCGTCTTCTGGCGGTAAACACTTATATCATGTATATAAGAGCTAATTCTTTATACGTCAATCACGCCTTTCGCGTTCCCGATCATCGAGCGTATGAATGTGTGTGGCTGTCGGGCGCGGGCAGCGGGCGTGTCGCGCGTCATGCGCTGGCACATCCCCCGGTTGTCCCGGTAGCCGCCTGTTTCGGTTCAGAAAGGCGCGTGACAATCGCCGGCCAGCCGACCAAGGTGCTGCGACTAAAGGGAGAAGAAACCATGGCTGTAGCGAGGGCGAAGGGGCAGGGCGCGACGAACTTGCATCCTGTCGGGCAGTCGTCCGCCGTCGTCGCTACCGCAAAAGTATTGCGGGACGAGATCCTGCGGCGAGGCCCCGACGACCTGTTTCTGGGGTCCGAAGATGACCTGGTGCTGCGCCTTGGCGTGAGCCAGCCGACCTTCCGCCAGGCTGCTCGCCTGCTTGAATATGAGGAACTGCTCGTCGTGCGCCGTGGTCTTGGCGGCGGATATTTCGGCCGGCGGCCCAGCGCGGACGGCGTCGCCCGCATGGCGGGCCTCTATCTTTATTCGCAGGGGGTTTCCTATCGCGAGCTGGCGCGCGCGCAGCTGGCGATCGAATCCGAACTGATCGCCATGGTTGTCAACGAGGTGAAGGCCGAACAGAGGCAGTTGCTGGCTGCCTATGTCGACAGCCACCCCGATCTGAACGACCCGACGGACATGCCCAGGGCCGTCCGTGCGATCAACGGCTTGTGGCGACTTGCCAGCGAGGTTGCGGGCAACTCGGTCATCAACCTCTTCGTCCTCTCCTCGCACGCTTACAGTGCCTATTCTCCCAGCCTCAGCCTGACGCCGGATCGGGTTCGGATCTATGTGAAGGGGCTCCGACGAATGTGCGACGCGATCTTGGAAGGCGATGCCGACGCCGCGATCGCGCTGCGCAAGGCCAATTACCTCAAGACGATCGAATGGAGCGAGCTGGATCAGCATCCCGGCGAAGCGGGTTGAGCATATTTCATCCAGTCGGGAGAGGCCGCCCCTCCAGCGTGATGGCCACGATATAGGCGGTCGCACTGATCAGGCCTTCGAATGTCATGCCGACGTCATGCGATTGGTTGTGCGCCGTCGCGGCAACCCGTTCGATCATGGCAACGAGTGCGCCGGCGGCCGCGAGCGCCGAAATGTCCGCCGGAATGCGACCGCGTGACTCGGTTCGTTCGATTTGCGCCGCAATGGCGCGCAGCAGCGGATAGATAGACTGCGCCCGGGAATCGACGAAGCGCTGATCCCCTTCTTCCGACGCCAGATTGCGGACCCGGAAGAGCACGCGGTGCCTATCCCAATGGGCGATGTAGCCGGTTACGAACGCGCGGGCCTGCTCATGGCCATTTTCCATCGTCCAGCCCTCGATCACGCGCAGCATTTCGGGCGTGCTCTGCGGGAGCGCGGCTACCGCGGCCAGCACGGCTTCCGGCACGTCGCGGAAGTAGCGGTAGAAGGTCGGCACGGAACTCTGCGCGTCGCGCACTATGTCGGAAACCCGCACTTCGCGTAGCGGCCTGCATTCGAGCAGGGACACGGTCGCGTCGATCAATCGCTGGCGCGTGTTGCGCCCCTTCGTCCCCATCGCCTGCCCGCTCTGGTTCAACAACGGGCTGTCGACATCCTGTTTTGGAGAATGGTCCATGGTCCTGCACATCGCGGATGCCGCCGGGGATCGCAAGCGGTCAAGCGTCTACGATTTGACGTTGACTTTGTCCGACACTGGCTCATAACGGAGACATTGTCCGTTATCATAAGGCATGAAGGAGGATGGAGAGATGGCGCTGAGCATGGAAGAGATGGTGATCTGCAGCGTGGATGATCACCTCGTCGAACCGCCAACGATGTTCGATCAGCATGTTCCCAAGGAACTGCGCGCGATAACGCCCGAATATGTGACCGACGAGGAAGGGCATGCCTATTGGAACTGGGCTTATGAAGACAAGCGCACATATAATATCGGCGTGAACGCTGTCGTCGGCCGTCCCAAGGAAGAATATGGGATGGAACCGATGAATATCGAACAGATGCGGCCTGGTACCTGGGATGCCAAGGCGCATCTCGACGACATGAATATCGCCGGTATCTACACATCCCTGCCATTCCCCACCTTCTGCGGATTTGACGGTTCCTGGTTCTGGAACGCGAAGGACAAGAAAAACACGGAACGCGTCGTGTCGGCCTATAATGACTGGCATATCGACGAATGGTGCGCCCCGACGCCGGGCCGCTACATTCCTACCGCGGTCATGCCCCTGTGGGACGTCGACGCCACGGTTCGCGAACTCAAGCGCGTGGTTGCCAAAGGATGTCGCTCGATCACTTTTCCGGCGAACCCGGCGCCCAAGGGCTTGCCGCCGGTTCATGACGCCGTCTGGGAGCCGCTCTGGGCTCTGTGCAATGAAGAGCATGTCGTGCTCAACTGCCATATCGGTACGGGCCAGACGCCAGCCTATGCGTCGGCCCAGTCACCGATCTCGGCATGGATTTCGGCCTTGCCCATGGCGATCGGCATCGATGCCGCCGATCTGCTGCATCTGCGCGCCCTGCTACGCTACCCCAATCTCAAATTCTCCCTGTCCGAAGGCGGTATCGGCTGGATCCCCTACCTGCTGGAGCGGACCGATTTCACTTACAAGCAACACGGCCCCTGGGTTCGTTGCGACTGGGGTGGCAAGCTGCCGTCGGAAGTATTCCGCGAACATTTCCTCTCCTGCTTCGTGGAAGACCGCTTCGGCTGCCGCCACTATGAGGAGGTTGGCGAGGACATCATCGCCTTCGAATGCGATTATCCGCACTCGGACTCGACATGGCCAGACGTAGCCGAAGGGCTTTGGGAGAATGTGAAGGACCTGTCGGACCGGATGATCGACAAGATCTCCCATCAGAACGCGTTCGACTTCTTCGGCGTCGATCCGATCGCAGTCGGAGGTGGACGCGACAAATGCAATGTCGGCGCACTCCGCGCCAAAGCGGTAGGCGTCGATACCAGCATCAAATCCATGGAAGGCAAGGATGCCCGCGTGCAGGGCGATTTCGACCACCCGGTCACGGCAGCCGATGTCTGGGTCACGCTGACCGGCCGCAAATAATCAGATCCGTCCAATGTCAGGGCGCGGCGGGCAACCGTCGCGCCCATTTTTGTGCCTTGACGCGATGAGAGGGGCGGTACACGCTTGACTCGCATATCTAACGTAGTACAAACCATTACTTCTATATACGAAGTGCTGTGAGAGGTGCGTTGTGAGGGCAGGAACGGTGGATTCAGGCCGGCAAATTCGGACGAACGCGGTGGCGCGTCGCCCATGACTTTGGGTTTCTCGCCGCGTAGTCCGGGCTTTCAAGACAATCGAGCAGCCATGCTCGCTCATCTCGAAGAGATAGGCCGCCTGTTGGTTGAAAGCCGCTCGACGCGTGGCGAAGAGCGGTTGCGCGCGCGCGACAAGCTTCCCGTGCGCGACCGGATCGCGCTTTTGCTCGACAGGGATTCGCCCTTTCTCGAACTCAGCCCATTGGCGGCCTGGCATTCCTATTACAGCGTTGGTGCCGGCATCGTGACGGGGATCGGCGTCGTTTCCGGCGTGGAATGCGTCATCATCGCCAATGATCCCGCGGTGCTGGCAGGCGCGCTCAATCCGTTTGCGATGAAGAAGATCATGCGGGCGCTGCAGATCGCGCGCGAGAACCGCTTGCCGCTGATCCAGTTCGTCGAGTCCGCCGGCGCCGACTTGCGGGGCGGGGTGGTCGATCCGGAAATCGAGTCTCGCCTGAGCACCTTCCATTTCGGCGAGTCCGGAAGATTATTCTATGAAATAAGCGAATTGTCGAAGCTCGGTATTCCGACGATCGCGGTCGTCTTCGGCAGTTCCACGGCCGGCGGCGCCTATCTGCCTGGAATGAGCGATTACAGCATCTTCATCAAGAACCGTTCTCTGGTATTTCTGGCCGGACCACCCCTGGTGAAGGTGGCCACCGGCGAGGATACGGACGAGGAAAGCCTGGGCGGTGGCGTGATGCACGCCGAGATATCGGGCCTGGCCGACTATCTTGCCCAGGACGAGCGTCACGCGATTGGGCTGTGCCGCGACGTGGTCAGCCATTTGAACTTCCGCAAGCTAGGGCCCGGTCCGACACTGCCCGCGGACGAACCGGTCGAGGATGCCGAGGAGTTGCTCGGGCTGGTTCCCGCCGATCTTCGTTCCCCGATCGACATTCGGGAGGTGATCCTGCGCGTGGTCGATGGTTCGCGCTTCGAAGAATTCAAGCCTCGCTACGGTCCCGAGCTGGTATGCGGATGGGCCTCTGTGCACGGCTTTCCCGTCGGCATCATCGCCAACAACGGCGTTCTCATGAACGACAGCGCGCTGAAGGGCGCGCAGTTCGTCCAGCTCTGCAACCGGCAGTCGACCCCGATCATCTTCCTCCAGAACCTGACCGGATTCATCGTCGGTCTCGACTTCGAGCGAAAGGGCATCACGAAGAACGGTGCCAAGATGATCAATGCCGTATCCAATTCGGAAGTGCCGCACATCACGATCATGATCGGCGCATCCTACGGCGCCGGGAATTTCGCGATGGGCGGCAGGCTGTTCGGCACCCGGTTCGTCTTCCTTTGGCCGAGCGCCAAGATCGGCGTGATGGGCGCCAAGCAGATGAGCGGCGTGATGTCGATCGTCGGCCGCAAGCGCGCGAGCCGCGCGGGCGAGGAATTCGACGAAGCGGCCGAGGCCGCACGCGTAGCCGATGTGGAGCATTGGGCCGAATTCCGGTCCACGGCGCTCTACGCGACAAGTCGCGTCGCGGATGACGGGATCATCGATCCCCGCGATACGCGGACGGTTCTCGGCCTGGCATTGTCCGCGTGCCACAGCGCGCCCGTCGCCGGCACGCCCGGCTATGCCGTGTTCAGGATGTAACGGTGACAACTATCCACACAATTTTGATCGCCAATCGCGGCGAGATTGCCCGACGCATCCAGCGCACTGCCTCTGCCATGGGAATCCGGGTCGTCGCGGTCTATGCCGACGGCGACGCCGGGGCGCCCCATGTCCGCGAGGCCGATGTCGCGATTCCGCTGCACGGCCGGACAGCTGCCGAAACCTATCTCGATATCGACAAGCTGCTCGGCGCGGCTCGGCTTGCTGGGGCGGATGCCATCCATCCTGGCTATGGCTTCCTGTCGGAAAACGCGGCATTCGCCCGCGCGGTCGAGGCGGCTGGCCTGGTCTGGATCGGACCACCGCCGGAAGCGATTGAAATCATGGGTGACAAGCTGGCGGCCAAGCGGATGATGGACGCCGCGGGGGTGCCGACGCTGCCGTCCGTGGAGGTCCGGCCCGGCGAGGATGCCGCGCCCGCGGCGCTCCGCGTGGGCTACCCGATCCTGGTGAAGGCGGCGGGCGGCGGCGGCGGCAAGGGTATGCGCATCGTCGACACACCAGAAGCGCTATCGGAAGCGATCGAGGGCGCCGCGCGCGAAGCGGGCGCCGCGTTCGGCAACGATACCGTCTTTCTGGAACGATATATCCCGGTATCACGTCATATCGAGGTGCAGATCCTGGGCGATCGGCACGACGCGATGGTACATTGTTTCGAACGCGAATGTTCCATCCAGCGCCGTCACCAGAAAATCCTCGAGGAAGCGCCTTCGCCGGTGGTCGATGCGCAGATGCGCGCCCTGCTGGGCGAAGCCGCGCTGAAGGCGGCACGCGCGGTGAACTACAGTTCGGCCGGCACCGTCGAATTCCTGGTCGAAGGACGCGATTTCTGGTTCCTGGAGATGAATACGCGCCTCCAGGTCGAGCACCCGGTAACCGAAGAAATATGCGGCATCGACCTTGTCCGCGAGCAGATCGACATCGCATGTGGGAAGCCACTCCGTTTCGAGCAGGCTGATCTTGCGATCGGCGGTCACGCGATCGAAGTGCGGATATATGCAGAGGATCCCGCAACCGGATTCCTGCCGGCGACGGGCGAGATCGTGGCATGGCAGCCCGCGCCGACGCCGTCGCTGCGGATCGAGTCCGGCGTCGAGGCCGGAAGCGTCGTTGGCATCGAATTTGATCCGATGCTCGCCAAGATCATCGTGCACGCGGCGACGCGCGAGGAAGCCGCCGCCCGGCTGGCGCTGGGGCTGGAGCGACTCGACATTCGCGGCCTGCCGAACAATCGCGATTTTCTGGTGCAGCTTCTGCGCAGTCCGGCCTTCCTGGCCGGCGATACCACGACCGACTTCATCGCGCGTACCGGGATCGCGACTGCCACCGTACTGCCGCCGGATATGCCGCGAGATGCCGCGATCCTGGCGAGCCTCGCGGGGCAGCGTGCTAGAGCGGACAAGCCCCGGCCTCTCTCGACCCTGCCGGTGGGATGGCGGAACACGCCGATGCCCCCCGAACAGGCCATATTCGAGATCGGCGACCGGACCGTCGCGCTTTCCTACAGCATGATGCGCGACGGACAGATCGACGTCCACGTCGGCGGGTCCCCCGTGCGTGTCCGCGCGCTCGCAGCACCGGTCGACAGGATCGTGGCGGAAATCGAGGGCGTCCGTCGCACGGCCGACGTCGCCTGGCGCGACGGTGTCTGGCACCTGGCGCTCGACGGGCATGACATTGCCGTACGCGAACGACCCCGGTTCGAGAATGCCGGCGACGATGTCGGCGGCGGCGCGCTGACGGCACCGATGCCGGGCAGCGTGGTCAGCGTCCAGGTCGAAGTCGGCGCGACCGTGAGACGAGGCGACAATCTGATGCTGCTGGAAGCTATGAAGATGGAGCATCGCATCGTCGCCCCTGTCGATGGGATCGTCACCGAACTGCGTGTTGATGCCGGGATGCAGGTTGCGCGGGGCGACCTTCTGGCGGTGCTGACGCCAGAGGACCGCGCATGACCCCGCCGCTCCCAAAGATTGGCTACAGTGTGGCCGGCGGCGCTGCCTGGATCATGCTGTCGTCGCCGTCCGATCGCAATGCCCTGTCGCCCGACCTGGTCGATGCGCTGGACGACGCGATCTCTGCGGCGCTGGACGACCCGGCGATCCGCTGCCTCGTCATTACAGGAAGCGAGGGTGCCTTCTGCGCCGGCGCGGACCTGAAACGCAGCGGAAGACCTTCGCGGGTAAGCTTTTCGCACGTGCTGCAACGCCTTTGGTTTTCCCCGAAGCCGGTCATCGCGGCGGTCAATGGCGCGGCCTATGCGGGTGGCCTGGGCCTCGTGATGGCGGCCGACATCGTGATCGCCTCGCAGCAAGCGCGCTTCGCATTCAGCGAGGTGCGGATCGGTGCGGTTCCCAATGTGATCGAGATATTCGCATCCGTTCGGCTCGGCATGTCGCACACGACGCGCCTGTTCCTGACGGGTGAGACTTTTGAGGCAGGCGAGGCCGAACGGATCGGGCTGGCGCACCGGGCCGTATCGCATGACGGCCTGAAGGCCGCAGTCGACGAACAGGTGGAAGCGATACGGCGCGGGGCACCGGGGGCAATCGCCGCCGCCAAAGCCCTGACCCGTATCTTCACGCCAGAGCAATTGCGCCAGCGACTGGATGCGGCACAGGCGCGCAGCGTGGAGACATTCCGGAGCGGAGAGGCCGCTGAAGGCATGGCTGCGTTTCGGGAGAGGCGGTCGCCGGAATGGGCCGGCAAGCCGTGACCGCCCTCCAATCGATCCGCGTCGGCGGCGCGTCCGGCTTTTGGGGAGATTCATCAGAGGCGACCCGCCAGCTGCTGGACTCCGGCCCCCTCGATTATATCGTCTACGACTATCTGGCCGAAGTCACGATGTCGATCATGGCCCGCGCCCGTGCTGCCCGGCCCGAAGCGGGCTATGCCGGCGATTTCGTCACCAAGGCGGTCCTCCCCAATCTTGCGGCGATCGCGGGACGGGGCGTCAAGCTGCTTGCGAATGCCGGCGGGCTCAATCCTGTGTCCTGCGCCGACGCGCTGCGCCGCGCCATCGCCGATGCGGGGCTGACGCTGAAGGTAGTCGCAGTGCTCGGTGACGATCTTTTGCCCCAATGCACCGAACTGTCCGCCCAGGGCATCACGGAGCTATATTCGAACGAGGCCTTCCCGCCGGTGGCCGACATATTGAGCATCAATGCCTATATCGGCGCCTTCCCGATCGCTGCCGCTCTCGCGGAGGGAGCCGATATCGTCATCACCGGTCGTTGCGTCGATTCCGCGCTGACCCTGGCGGCCTGCATCCACGCATTCGGCTGGCGCGCCGATCAGTTCGATCTTCTCGCCGCAGGTACGCTGGCCGGTCATATCATCGAGTGCGGCGTGCAGGCGACCGGGGGCAATTTCACCGACTGGCGCGACGTGGTCGATCACGCGGACAATTTTGGCTATCCGATCGCCGAGATCGACCGCGACGGAGCGTGTGAAATTTCGAAGCCCGGTGACACCGGCGGCGCCGTCCGGTTCGCCACGATCGCAGAGCAGTTGCTTTATGAGATCGGCGATCCCGCCGATTATGTCGTGCCCGACGTGCGCTGCGACTTCACCGCCGTCGCGATCACCGAGACCGGTCCCGATCGCGTCCGTCTCGAGGGCGCCCGGGGTTGGGGCGCGCCATCCGAATATAAGGTCAGCCTGACCTTTGCCGACGGCTGGCGTTCCGGCCGGACATACACATGCTATGGCAGCGAAGGCGCCGAAAAGGGACAGCGTTTCGCCAAGGCCCTGTTCCGTCGCGTCGATGACAATCTGCGTCGTCGCAATCTTCCTCCGCTCACCGAAACCAGCGTTGAAATCCTGGGAGCGCCACTGGTCGGAACGGCACGCCTTCGCGAGACGACGATGAAGGTCGCTGCCCGGCATGTCGAGAAGGCGGGGATCGAGATCTTCCTGAAGCAAGGCATGACCGAACTGGGTCTTGCCATGCCGCCGGGGCTGACGGGTTTCGGTGCCCTCCGCCCGAAGGCAAGCCCGGTCGTGAGGCTGTTCTCCTTCCTGATCGCAAAGGACCGGCTTACGCTCTCGATCGATCACGGTGGCCACGCGCAATGCCTGTCCCCGGCCCTGGTGCCATCCATCACCGCACGACCGTCAGATACGGGCTTTGGCGCATCGCCGGACGAGATCGTCGACCCCGTCCAGGTGCCGCTGCTCGCGCTCGCCTGGGCGCGGAGCGGCGACAAGGGTGACAAGGCCAATATCGGCGTGATCGCCCGCAAGCCCGACTATCTGGACCCTATCCGACGAACATTGACGACGCAGGCCGTCGGACAGTGGCTCGCCGACCAGGTCGAGGGGGAGGTGGAACGGTTCGACCTGCCGGGCATCGGCGCGTTGAACTTCCTGCTTCACCGGGCACTCGGCGGCGGTGGCATCGCGAGCATTCGCAACGACGCACAGGGCAAGGGCTTCGCATCGCGCCTGCTCGACCATCCGATCGAGGTCAGCCGGACCCTTGCCGCGCGCGACCGGCTGCCCTTGCTCGATCCGGAGGCATCATCATGACAGACATACCCACAGACGCCGAGATCGAAGCCGTACGTCGCGACATCGGCCGCTGGCTCGACGCCAATCTGGTCCAACCCGATTTCGACCTGCCCCAGACGTTCATGGGTGTCAGCAACGACCGGCAGTTCAGATTTCTGCGCGACTGGCAGAAGCGGCTGCACGAGGCCGGCTTCATCGGCATGTCCTGGCCCGAACGGTTCGGCGGACGCGGGATGCACCAGATGCTCCAGGATGCGGCGACGCACGAGATGAAGCGCCGTCGCGCGCATCCGATGCTCAACACGGTGGCGCTGTTCTGGGCAGGGCCGCTCATCCTCGAACTCGGCACCGAAGCGATGAAGGAGCAGCACATTGCCGGCATACTTTCTGCCGACGATCTGTGGTGCCAGGGCTTTTCGGAACCGGATCACGGGTCCGACTTGGCGAGCATCACGACCCGCGCTGTGCGCGATGGCGACGACTATGTGATCAACGGCAGCAAAATCTGGACCAGCCTGGCCACATACGCCAATCACATGATCCTCATCGCCCGGACCGATCCCGATCCGGCATCGCGCTATCGCGGCATGAGCTTCTTTCTGTGCCCGATGGACGCGCCAGGCATAGAAGTCCGGCCGATCCGGAAGATCACCGGCGAATATGGCTTTGCGCAGGTCTTCTTCACCGATGCACGCATTTCGGCCAGCCGGATGATGGGAAAGGAAGGCGAAGGCTGGAACGTGGCGATGCGCGCGCTTTCCTATGAGCGCGCGACGGCGGGGGGGCAGGGCGGCGGCCCCATCTCTACCTATCGCACAGCCGCTGCCGATGTCATCGCCTTTGCCAAGCGCCAGCGCAGTGACGGCACGATCCCCGTCGCAGATCCCCTCGTCCGGGACCGGCTGGTGCGCTTTGCGATCGACGAGGCGGGGATGAACCTCAATCATAGCCGTCAGCGCGTGCCCGCCCTCGTTTCCGAATATCCGATGGCGATCCCGCTGATGAACAAGCTGGTCGACTCCGAATATCGCCTCGACATCACGCGCTTTGCTGCCGAGCTGCTGGGCCCCTCGGGCAGCGGTCCGTTGGGCCATGACGAAACGGGCCAGCCGTCCTGGATGCTCGACTATTTCAACAATTTTTCCGGGACGATCGGGGGTGGGTCAAGCCAGATCCAGCGGAATATCATCGGCGAGCGGGTGCTCGGCCTGGCGAAGGATTGACGATGCAGAGCGCAGCCGAGGAACTGGATCTCCGCTTTTCCGACGAGCAGGACATGCTGATCGAAGTCGCGGACGAGTTCGCCCGCGAATGGTCGGGCTTCGAAGCCATGCGCGCGCTGGTCGACAGCGCCGACGGGTTCAACCCGGACGCATGGCGGGCGATGGTCGGGCTGGGATGGCCAGCGACGCTCATTCCCGAACAATTTGGTGGCAGCGGCCTGACCGTCAGCGAACTGGTACCGGTCGCCGAGGCGCTCGGACGGCGTCTGATGGCGAGCCCGCTGGTGCCCACCGTGCTGGCAACGCTGGCGATCCGCGCGGGCAGCGATGCGCAGCAGGCGGCCTGGCTACCATCCTTGGCGCAGGGTGGCATCGGCACGATCGCGCTTCGCGAGCCGGGGCGGGAATGGCTCATGGCCGAACCCGCGCTCGAAGCCACCGAGACTTCGGACGGATTCAGGCTGACGGGGCAAAAGACCGACGTCGCATTTGCCGCAGCTGCCGATCTCATCATCGTCTCCGCACGGTTGCGCGGCACACCACGGCTATTTCTCGTGGAGCGCAGCTGCTTCTCTGGCGATGCCCTGCGGCCCCAACCCGCGCTCGACCAGACGCAGCGGGTAGCGAACCTTGCCTTCGACGGCCTGTTGCTGCCGGATACGGCCCTGCTGGCGGGGGAATCGGGCGGGGTCGATCAACTCGCCCGTGCTGCCACCCTGTTGAGCGCGGCGGAAATGTGCGGCGGTGCGGCGGGCTGCATCGAGCTCACGCTCGACTATTTGAAGATGCGCCATGCCTTCGGCCGGCCGATCGGCGCGTTTCAGGCACTCAAACACCCGATGGCCGACATGTTTGCGCACAAGGAGATGGCGCGCTCGCTTCTGTACGGAGCGTCATCGCAATGGCCGACCGACAAGGGATGGCAACTGGCGCGCATGGCATCTGCCAAGCTGGCCGATCTTTTCCCCCATATCGCCGATCGCGCGATCCAATTTCATGGCGGCATCGGTTTCACCTATGAATGTAACGCTGCGCCGTTCCTGCGTCGTGCGATATGGCTTAGAGCGCAATATGGCGATGGCCCCTTTTTCAGGAGGTCGCTGGCGGACGAACTGCTGGCGTGACGAGCCCGCTGCGCGACGAACGGAGACATCATGACGCAAGATCTTCCCAATCCGGCTTATCCTGTTCCGCTCGACGGGACGGCGGAGGACGCGTTTTCGGAAAGCCGTGGGTTGATCTCGCTCAGCAAGGTGCGGGTGAAGAAGACCGCGGAACTGGTCGCCACCCAGGTTCGTAACGCGATCGTGCGTGGCGAGCTTCCCGCAGGCCAGGTGCTTCCGACCGAAAGCGAGCTGGTGGCTCGTTTCGAGACCTCCCGCCCGACCGTGCGGGAGGCGCTGCGCATCCTGGAGTCCGAAAATCTGATCGAGGTCTCACGCGGCAAGCGCGCCGGTGCGCGGGTCAGCGTACCATCGACCGGCATGGTGGCGCGTGCGCTGGGACTGACGCTCCAGACGCGGCGGACCAAGCTTAGCGACATCTACCAGGCACGCGCGCTGATCGAACCGCCGGCGGTTCGGCTGGCGGCGGAGACACGCCCGCTCGAGGCAGGTCGCATCCTGCTCGATCATGTCGAGCATGAGCGCAGCCTGACCCGCGAGAGCGGCCCGATCGCCCACGGGGTCATCACCTTTCACCGGCTGCTGGTCGAGCAGAGCGGAAACGGCACCGTCACGCTGATTGTCGACGCGCTGTACCAGCTGAGCGAAAAGCACGCGATGCTGGTCTACGGACGCCGGCAGATCGAGGATCCTATTTCCCAGGCCAAGCGGTCTGAACTGGGTTTCAAGGCGCATCAGCGTGTGGCGGAACTGATCCTCGCGGGGGACGGCGAGGGGGCCGAATCATTTTGGCGCAAGCATATCGATCGCGCTGCCGACGTCTGGCTGCGTGATTTTCGCGACAGCACGATCGACATTCTCGACTGAACAACGGGAAAATCGGATGTCGCGAGCGCGGACCCGTTTGACCTATAGAAGTAAATCTATTAGCTACGTCATCGTAGATAGATATTATAAAATGGTGATTCTGGGGAGAGCGGCGTGACCAAACCGATTCCAGTCCCGAGCGACCTGAGTGCGCCTTTCTGGGAGGCGGCGAACGATGGGAAGCTGGTCATCCAGCGTTGCGTCGCTTGCGAGCGTTTCCAGCATCCGCCGCGCCTCTTCTGCGCCGATTGCGGCAGCAGCGAATTGACCTTCGAACCCGTCAGCGGGCGAGGCAAGGTTCGCACATTCACGATCATCCATGAAGCGCGCTACGACGCCTACAAGGCACTGGCCCCCTATGCGCTCGCGGTGGTCGAACTGGAGGAGCAACCAGACCTGTTGATGCTCAGCAATCTGCCGGACGTCCCACAGGGGTCCATTGCGATCGGGCTGAAAGTCGAGGTCATGTTCGAACGACTGACCGCCGATATCGCCCTTCCGCAATTTGGAGTTTCGGACAATGGCTAATCGCATCCAGGCCGCAGTCGTCGGGATAGGCCATTCGCCGGTGCACCGCCGCGACGATGTGCCTCTCGGTCTCCTCGCGCTCGATGCGTGCCGGCAGGCGATCGCCGATGCCGGATTGAAGCCAGCAGACATCGACGGCATCTGCAGCAACCCGGAGCAGGGGTTCGAAGGCAACGGAATTCGCGACGGATTCAATGTCGCCAACCTCGATTCGATCGCGCGGGGCCTTGGCATGGACACGCGATGGGCGCTCCGCGTGTTTTCGAGTACGACCGTGAAGGCGATGGCTGCGGCGATCCACGCGGTATCGGTCGGCGCGTGCAACCATGCATTGGTCTTCCGGGCGATCCACAACCCCGCCGGCCGATACGGTCATGTCGATCCCAAGTTCATTTCCGGCGACGGCACCGCCGGGATGCAGGGAGAATTCTCGGTCCCCTATGGCGTGACACCGCCCGCGAACGCGGCCTTCCTGGCCACGCAATATTTCCAGCGCTATGGCGCCACGCGAGAGGATCTGGGCGCCTTCATCACGCGGAACAGGGATCAGGCGCTCCTGTGGGAGCGAGGCTTCTGGAGCCAGCACCGACCGGAACGGCTGACGCTGGAAGCGTATCTTGGCGCACGCATGGTGGCCGAGCCGCTGACGATGTATGATTGCGATCTGCCGGTGCAGGCGTGCGGCGCCTGGGTCGTGACGACACCGGAACGGGCTCGCGATCTGCCGCACCCGCCAGCCTATGTCCTTGGCGTTTCGGTCGCTGAGCCGGCGATCCCCAACCGCCCCTGGACGCTTGAGGATTTCGAAGCGGGCGCACGCAAGTCTGGCCGGATACTCTACGAGAATTCCGGCCTCGAGCCGAAGGACGTCGATGTCGCCAACCTGTATGACGGGTTCAGTATTTTTCCGCCGATCTGGCTCGAAGGGCTGGGTTTTGCCGAGCCGGGCGAAGGGCTGAAGGCGCTCGGCAAGGGAGTGGCGCCGATTGGCAATGTCGCGCTCAATACGTCGAGCGGCAATCTGGGCCACGGCCGAATGCCCGGTGTGGCGCAGGTCACGGAATCGGTCCTGCAGATCATGGGCAGAAGCGGACCGCGGCAAATCGAGGACGCAAGGGTGACGCTCGCCTCGGTCGGTGTGTGCGTCGACGGCCATGTCCTCGCCTTCGGGAAGGAGCCGGCATGAACGCCGCCGTCACGCGATGATCGAGCTGTTTTTCGGGCCCACTCCCAATTGCTGGAAGGTCAGCATCTTTCTGGAGGAAGCCAGGATCCCCTATCGGCTCTCGCCGATCTTCCTCGACATCGGCGACCAGTTCAAGCCCGAGTTCCTCGCGATCAGCCCGAACAATCGGATCCCCGCGATCATCGACCATCGGCCGGCTGACGGCGGGGAGCCCCTAGCCTTGTTCGAAAGCGGCGCGATATTGCTGTATCTGGCGGAGAAGCATTGCATTTTCCTGCCCACCGATGCGCGCGGGCGCGCCGATACGATGGCCTGGCTGATGTGGCAGATGGGCGGGCTGGGGCCGATGCTGGGGCAGCATGGTCATTTCCTGCTCTATGCGGCCGAACGGCACCAATATGCCCTCGACCGCTATCGTGCCGAAGCGAGGCGACTCTACGGGGTGCTGGACCGGCGATTGTCCGACACCCAGTCTTACGTCGCCGGCGACGCCTTCACGATTGCCGATATCGCCACTTTTCCGTGGGTGATGACTCATAAGCGCCAGCAGATCTCGCTCGACGATTACCCTGCGGTGGCGCGCTGGTTCGCCGAGGTCCGCGGACGGCCGGCGGTCCAGGCAGGAATTGCCGCTGGAAAGTCCTTGTTCGCAAACCGCACACCGGCGTCCGGCGCTTCGCGCGACAGGTTGTTCGGATTGACCGCGACGCAGGAGCGCCCACGCGAGGAATGAGCAGCGTGCATGACTGGAGAGCATCAATGCCTGAAATCGAGTTGGAACTGTTCTTCGACGTCGCAAGTCCGTTCGGCTATATGGGCTACGTCAATATTCATAAACTGGCGGAGCGCGTGGGCGCGACTGTCGTCCTGCGTCCGATCGTCGTCGGTGGCGTTTTCGATCGCGTCAATAGCGCGGCCTACCCGCCCCACCGCCGTGATCCGGCCATCCAGCCCAACCGGCGCTCGCTCTATACCCAGGCGAAGTTGCCCGAGTGGGGCAGATTGGCGGGCGTCAAGATCGTCTATCCTCCCGCTGAATCGGGTCATCCGGCCAATAGCGTGAAGGCGATGCGTGGCTGCGTCTACCTGGCCCGAGCCGATCCGCCGAAGCTGCGCCCCTATATCGGTGCGGTCGCCCATGCGTTGTGGGGAGAGGGTCTCGACATCGGGCGCGACGACCGGCTTGAATCGGTGTGCCGACAGATCGGCGTCGATCCGCTCGCGTTCTTCGAAGGTATCCAGGACCCGACGGTCAAGCGCGAACTGCTCGATACGATGGACGAGTTCATCGCGCGCGGCGGTTTCGGCGTCCCGACCGTGTTCGTCAATCGCGACGACCGGCAGATATATTGGGGCAACGACAATCTGCCACTTCTGGAGGCCGCGCTGCGCACGCAGTTCGCGTCGCCCGAAGGCGCATGAACGACCGTCAGCGGCAATCTGCGCGCGGCTCCCGCAGCACCGGCAAAGGATCAACGATGAACTACGCCACCATCTTCAAACCCGGGCTGTTCGAAGGCCGGACCGTTATAATCACGGGCGGCGGCAGCGGCATCGGCCGCTGCGTCGGCCATGAAATCGCGGCGCTGGGCGGGCAGGTCTGGCTGCTTGGCCGGGACCAGGCGAAGCTGGATGCCGTCGTCGCCGAAATTCGCGCGACCGGTGGTCTTGCGGAAGCGCGACAGTGCGACATCCGCGATGAAGATCAGGTGCGCGCGACGGTAGGCGCCGCTGCGGCGAGCGGTCCGATCCACGGGCTCGTCAACAATGCCGGCGGCCAGTTCCGCAGCCCGGCAGCTTCCATTTCCGCCAAAGGCTGGCGCGCTGTCGTCGATACCAATCTGACGGGCGGCTTCCTGATGGCGCGCGAAGCCTATGTGCAGTCGATGCAGCATAGCGGCGGCGCGATCGTGAACATCGCCGCGGATTTCGCGAATGGCATGACCCTGATGGCGCATAGCGGGGCGGCAAGGGCCGGCATGGTCAATCTGACCGAGACGCTGGCTGCGGAGTGGGCGCCTGTCCGGATCAACGCGGTCGCCCCCGGCCCGATCGCATCGAGCGGAATGGATAGTTATCCGCCCGAGGCGGCGCCCGCCCTGCGCGCCATACCGAGCCAGATACCTGCCGGACGATGGGGACTCGAAGCAGAGGTTTCGGCCGCGGTCGTCTTCCTGCTCTCCGACGCGGCTGCCTTCATCAGTGGCGCATGTTTGCGCGTCGACGGCGGAGCGCCGAGCGCGCGAAGGCGGTGGACGATGCCCGAACGCGCGCCTGCACCTGAATTCGACGCCTTTCCCCTGGCCATAAGGCCGCGCGCGCTGGCCACGGTGCCCGATATCGACGAAGGAGACCACCCATCATGAGCGAAGCGACCGGCTGGTCCCCCGGAACGCGCGATACCGTCATCGATGTGATGGCCAGGGCCATCGAAAATTGGCCGGACGCGCCCTTCCTCGATTTTGACGGGGTGCGCCACAGCTATCGGGACATCGATCAGCGCAGCACGCGCTTCGCCCACGCCCTCGCAGAATTGGGGCTGCGGGCGGGCGAGACCTTTGTATCGATGCTCGACAATAATGTGGACGCGATCGTCGCGTGGATCGCGGCAAACAAGCTGGGCGCCATCTGGGTCCCGGTGAACACGGCATATAAGGGCGAGTTCCTGCGACACCTCGTCTCGAATTCGGGCGCGTCACTGCTCCTTTGCGAGGCTGCCTATGCTCCGCGCGTAGCGGCGGTCTCCTCCGAAATTCCCGAATTGCGCCGCGTACTCTATCGTGGTTCGATCGAAGCGCCCCTCGATGCCGCGATCGCGTTCGAGCCGCTGGACGATCATCGCGGAACGGACGGCGCGCCGCTCGGCCATCGGCCCGATCCTTCCGACATATCCCTGATCATCTACACCGGCGGCACCACCGGCCCGTCGAAGGGATGCATGATCAGCCACAACGCCTGCTGCGCCCAGGCATATAACACCTTGCGCCTGAGCGAACGCACCGCGGACGAGATCCATTTCACCGCCTTGCCGATGTTCCACCTCAACAGCGTGGCGCACACGATCCTGGCGAGCGCGATCATCGGCGGTATGGCCGCGATCGGGAGTCGCTTCTCCGTCAGTGGCTTCTGGCCGGAAATCGAGCGAACTGGCGCGCGGATCGCCACGCTGCTCGGCGCGATGCCCGCGATGGTGGCGAGTGCGCCGGACAATCCGGCCATGGAGCGGTGTCACGGGCAGTTGCGGATGATACGCGGCGCTCCATTTCCGCCCGCTGTGCATGAGACGTTCAGGACACGCTTTGGCGTTCGCTATCCCGGATCGAACGTTTACGGCATGACAGAGGTAAGTCCCGTCACTTGCGTGGCGCTCGGCGAGGAGGGCAAGCCCGGATCGTCGGGCAAGCCAAATCCGGACTTTCATTTCATGCTCGTCGACGATGACGGCAATGTCTGTCCGAGCGGAACAGCCGGGGAAATCTGGATCCGCCCCAAGAAGCCCGACATCATCTTCAGCGGATATTGGCGTCAGCCTGAAGAAACACTCAAGATCGTCAAGGACTTATGGTTCCACACGGGCGATATCGGCAGGCTTGACGAGGATGGCTATTTCTATTTCGTGGATCGCAAGAAGGATTACATGCGCCGGCGCGGCGAAAATATTTCAAGTTATGAATTAGAGACCGCATTTTCCAAGCATCCGGCTATCCAGGAGGTGGCCGCACATGCCGTTTATTCTGAACTCGGCGAGGATGACGTCAAGATCACCTGCATTTTGAATGACGACGCGACGCTTTCCGAGGAGGAGTTGTGTCGATGGAGCATTGCGGAGCTGCCCTATTTTGCAGTGCCGCGATATATCGAATTCAGGCGCGAACTTCCGCGCAATCCGGTCGGGCGGGTCCTGAAATATCAGCTTCGCGATGAAGGCAAGACCGCGACGACGTGGGATCGTGAGGCTGCCGGCCTCCAGTTCGAGCGACGATAGACAGAAGCGAGAGGATGCAGACATGAGTTCCGGTACGATCATTGACGCTGCGGCCGGAAACGTGCCGGGCATGGGTGTCGAGGACAAGGCGCGGGCGCGCTATGCGCTCGGTGTTTTCCTGTTGATCCATGTCTTCATCAATGTCGATCGAAGCGTGATCTCGCTCGTGCTCGAGCCAATCCGTGAAGAATTCAAGGTTTCCGACTCCGAACTTGGCCAGTTGAGCGTTGCCTTTGCAATGTTCTTCGTCTTTTTCGGCCTGCCGTTCGGTCGCTGGGTTGATCGCGGTGTCCGCCGCAACGTCCTCGTACTGACCACCGCCTTTTTCAGCGTGATGACTGCGCTCGGCGGTCTGGCGAGCAGCTTTGCCCACTTGCTGTTGTCGCGGGCAGCGACCGGCGCCGGCGAAGCAGGCGCGCCACCGGCAGCGGTCTCCATGATCTCGGACCTTTTCCCGCCAGAGCGTCGGGCCAGGGCGATGGGTATCTTCTATATCGGTTCTCCGCTTGGCTTCATCCTGATGTTTTCGCTGGGCGGGTGGCTGGCGCAGCATCTGGGCTGGCGTAGCGTGTTCTTCGTCGCGGGCGTACCCGGACTGGCGCTGGCGCTCCTTGCCTTTCTCACGGTTCGCGAGCCGCGCCGCGGGCAGGCCGACGCGCTGTCGGTGGATCGTACAGTGTCCTGGACGGAAACCTTCCGCTTCATCGTCACCCAGCCCGGTCTTCAGCATATGATGGCGATCGCGGTCGTGATGAACCTGCTCACCACTGCGGTTTCGGTCTGGGCACTGTCGTTCCTTGTGCGCAGCCACGACCTGTCGATCGCCAGCGGCGGCATGATCATGGCGATTGCCTATGGGGGCATGGGTGTGCTCGGGCCGCTATTGGGCGGATGGGTATCCGATACGATGAGCCGGAGGAACGTCATCTGGCGAGGCATGAGCCCTGCCATCACCCATCTGGCGGCGATGCCTGCCCTGGTGTGGTTCCTGTTGTCGCCATCGACACTGGGCGCCGCAATCGCGCTCGGCATCTGGGCGGTGCTGAACTTTTCACTCTATCCGCCGACGATCACGCTGACCCAGTTGCTGGCTCCGCCCCGTATGCGCGGCACGTCGATCGCCATCTATTATCTGATAGCGCATGTGGCGGGAGTCGGCGGCGGACCTTTGCTCGCTGGCATTCTCAGCGACTGGCTCGGCGATTCCCATGGCGTGGAATCTCTTCGCTACGCGCTGTTGATCATGAGCGTCGCGCATATCTGGTCGGCATTTCATTTCTACCGGATCGGGCGCAATGCAAAGGCAGACATCGAACGGGCGAACGCAGCCGCGAACGCCATCTAGAGCGTGCGGCTGTCGGCCGGGCGGTACAAGTTCAATCGTCAGTGCCGGCCCAGCCTGGAGATCAATCGCGCGAGTCGTTTGCGCGGCCGATGGTGCGCAGCAGATAGGGGATCATCAGCGCCATCAACGCGGCGCACACCAGATAAGGCGCGGCCTGGTTGAACTGGTACAGGCCTATGCCGATCGACGGGCCAAGGACGAAGGCCAGGCCGTTGCTGGCCGTCACCTGACCGGCCACCACCGCCTGCTCCGCCTCGCTCACGGCCAGCGACGCGCCGGCAGTGTATCCGGGGCGAAGGAAACCGAAACCGAGCGAGGCGATCGCGAAGACGATGGCGAGGCTGTGCAGGTCCTGCGCGAACGCGCATCCCAACGTGCCCAGCATCGCCATGATCGATCCCCACAGCACCATTGCGGGCGGTTGCAGCCGCAAGCGCGGGATGACGCCCCATTGCGCCAGCAGCGCCGCGCCGGCCCCGCACATCAGCACCATGCCGATAAGGGGCTGGGCCTGCTGCGGGCTTTCGGCCAGACGGTCGATGATGAGGAAGGCCATCGTCTGGGCCGAAATTGCCTGCGCATGGCCCGACGCGATGCCGCATACGGTCCATGGGCGGATACGCGGATCGAACATCGCCACGCGTACGCCGGTCCCGTCGGTCTCGCGCTCGACCAGCGAGGGTTCGGTCGGTTCGTAGCCTATGACCGGATCGCTGACCGCGACGGCGCGCCCGGTTTCGAACCCCGGGGGCAACATCAGCCGGACGGTAGCCATCATCAGCAGCCCGGCGGTGCCGAAGATGAACGGCGGACCCGCCAGTCCCACGACCGGAAGCACGAAGAAGGGCGCGAGGGCAGGGCCGATGATCGTGCCAAGGCCAAAGGCGGATGCGAGCAGGCTGATCGCGACGGTACGCTGGTTGCGGGGAACCTGCGCGATCAGCATCGCCTGCGCCGCAGGCGGGGCTGCGGCGCCCAGCGAGCCGTAGAGGCCGCGCCCTATCGAAAACAGGACGAAGGCGGCACCGGCGGACAGCCAGCCGAGGAAGCCGGCGCTGAGCGCTGCCCCGCACAGCAGGAGCGACGCGACGAAGCCGCCCATGCCGATCAGCACCATCCTGCGCGCCCGCCGGGGCTGCATATGCTTGGCCCAGACGGGGGCGGCAAAGGCCCAGATCAGTGCCGAAAGGGAAAAGGCCAGCGCGACATAGGCATCGGGAAAGCCGATCATCCGGCCCACTGCAGGCAGCACCGATTGCAGCCCCGTATTCCCGACCGCGATCGACAGCATAACCCCGAACAGAAGCACCTGGATGCGGCGCTGGGACGCCGCTTCGGTCGCATCCTTCCTCATTTTGCGCTATCTACCCCTGCACTCGTCGCTCATCGTCGCTGCCCGGCCAAGGGTCATGCCCTCCCGCTCTGCGGAACCCGGCGCGGGTGTCAATCGGGATTTTCGATGGAGGTGCGCAGCCGGCCGCGACCCGGAGGGATGACAGACCATTGGAACGCGATCGGGCCCTGGCTGTCGAACATCGTCCTCGACAGCTCGACCAGCGCAGTGCCGATCGGCACATCGAGCGTTCGCGCCAGCATAGGATCGGCCAGGATCGCGCCGACTTCATCCTCGAACCGCGTCGGTGGGCGGCCGACGTCGCGCAATATGGCCAGCATCGTGGCCTGCTCGAACCGGGCGCGCTCGATGCGCTCGCCCGGAACGGCGGGGACATGGTTGACGAGATAGCGCAGCGCGCGCCCGCCAGCCGATCGCACCCGCCCGATCTTGAGAACGCGCTCGCCGCCGGCCAGCCCGAGGTTGCGCTGTACCACCGCCGGAGGGATGACCCACTCGAAATCGAGGACCGCGACCTCGGTCATTGCGGCCATCTGCTCGATGCGGTGGATATGCTGATCGAACGGCTCGGCGACCGGCGCCGGCCGCTCATAGACGACGCGCGTGCCCTTGCCCTGCCGGCGCTCGATCATCCCGTCGGCCTCCAGCGTCTCGAACGCGCGGCGCACGGTGGCGCGCGACACGCCGAACAGGGCCTTCATCGCCGTCTCGCCCGGCAGGATGGCGCCATGGGCGTACCGGCCCGACAGGATCGACGATCGCAAAACCGAGAAAATCTGGTGGTGCAGCGACGACCCCGGCTCGCGTGTCAATTCCGTCCTCATCCTGCCAGTCTACCAGTTGCGATACCCGCTCATCAAGGAAGCCGATGGCATTTCCAGTTGCTTGCAACTTGTCCGTATGAACGGACAAGTGCGCAAGGCCGCCGCCCTGTCGGATGCGGGCGGCCG
>JBEVME010000006.1:0-15228 GCA_040508785.1 Sphingobium sp. | reverse complement strand
ACCGCGGCGGATTGTGCACATCCTTACATGATGTGACCCTATATCCTGCATCATCCCCTTGGCGCATGACGACAAGGGCGACCGCGAGCGAATATGACCGCATCGTCGCCCTCATCGCCGTGGCCGCCACAGGCGCCACGAGCAGGCGGGGCGTGAAGATGCGGAACGTGGACGACAACCTGCGCTGAGTGCCGCTAAGGCGACTTCAGTAGACCAGCTTGACACGCTGCCCGGCGCGCAGGCTGCTTTGCGCCGTCAGCCCGTTCAGCACCAGGAAGCGTTCCAGCGGCAGATCGGCATAGCCCATGCGCGCGGACAGCGTCCGCATCGTATCCCCTGGCTTTACCGTCACCAGATGGACCCGCCTGGACTTCACCGCGGCCGCCTCTTCGGCCGTCAGGCGCCGCATCGACTGGGTCATGCCCGCAAACGGCCCGATCCCTTGTCCGGCCGCCGTCAAAATCAGGAAATGATAGGCCTTCCCGCCACCGAAATCATAGGCGAAGGCGGTCACGTCAACCTGGCCTGACTGGCTGTTTGCGCGAACGGTGCGCCAGGCAACGGGCAAGCCGTTCACGGTCGTCCGGTCGATCCGCCCCTCGGGCACCTGCTGGCCGCCCGCGACCTTGCTCAGCGCGGCATTCACATAGCTTTCCAGGCCGCTGCCGAGTGCGCCCGTCGAAAACTGCGCCTGACCGCCGGATCCGCTCACGGTCACTGCCTGCGTTCCATTCTCCATGCCGAAGCCGGTAGGAGCGGTGAAGGCGAGGCGCAGGCCCGGATGGCGAAAGCGCGTCCCTTCGATCACGCCCTGGTCGGGATCGTCGCCATAGAGCACGCCGTCAAGCGCGGTGAGGAACGCGTCCTGATTGCGCAGCGTGCTCCGCGATCCACTCGCTGTCGCGTTGCGTGCGGCCCGCGTCACGCGCGCTGCCGGGTCGGGATGGGTGCTGGCCCATTCGGGCACCGATCGCGCGCTGCCCGCCACCCGCGCATCCAGCGCGCTCTGCGCCGCCAGCGAGGACAGCATGGTCGACAAAGCGCGCGGATCATAGCCGACAGATCCAAGATAACGAATGCCGAGATCGTCGGCCTCATATTCCTGCGATCGCGAAAAGCGCAGTGTCAGCAACTGGCTCCCCGTGCCGATCCCCTTCTGCAACAAGCCCCCGACCGCCGAATTGCTCCCCAGCACCGCCCCGGTCAGCACTTGCAGCAATGCGCCGCCAATCGCGTTGCGCTGCGCCGCCCGATTGCGGCGCTGGCCATGTTCGGCCGCCACATGGCCGATCTCGTGCCCCAGTACTCCGGCGAGCTCCGCCTCGTCGTTCATCAACGCCATCAGCTGGCGCGTCACATAGACATAGCCGCCGGGGATGGCGAAGGCGTTGTTGACCGGCGAATTGAGCAACGTGATCGTGAAGTCCCCCTGCGCGTTCGACAGGCTGGACTGGACAGCGATCCGGCGACCGACCGCCTCCACATATTTCGCTTGCGGCCCGGCATAGGCGCCGCCGAATTCCTGCATCAACTGCGGGTGCTGCTTGGCGCCCGTTTGCCGATCCTGCGCGCTGATCGAGGATGTCGTGCGGATGTCGCGGCCGATGCCCGGCATGGGAACCGTAACAGCCGCCAGCGTCAGCGCCATGGCCGCGCCGCCCAGCCAATAGCCAGTCTTCATCCTCAACCCTCCGTCCCGACGAGCCGCCAGTCTTGTCAGGCGCCGATCGCCAGAAACTTGTCAGCCCGGTCCGTTCGCAGCGCGTCCGCGCTCCAGCCCTTCAATGCGTCCAGCTCTTCGCCGATCGCCGCGCCCAGGCTGGCGATCGCCTGCACCGGCTCGCGATGCGCGCCACCCACCGGCTCGGCGACGATACGATCGATTACGCCCAGCCCCAGCAGGTGCTGCGCGGTCACCTGCATCGCTGTCGCGGCTTCGCTCGCCTTGTCGGCCGTGCGCCACAGGATCGACGCGCAGCCTTCCGGCGATATCACCGAATAGACGGCATGTTCGAACATGAGGACGCGATTGGCGGCCGCCAGCGCCACCGCGCCGCCCGATCCGCCCTCTCCGACGATCGCCGCCACCATGGGCACGCCCAGGGCCAGGCATTGCTCGGTGCAGCGGGCGATGGCTTCGGCCTGGCCGCGCTCTTCGGCCTGCACGCCCGGAAAGGCGCCCGACGTATCGACCAGCGTGACCACCGGCAGGCCGAAGCGATCCGCCAGTTCCATCAGCCGGATAGCCTTGCGATAGCCTTCGGGCTTGGCCATCCCGAAATTGTGGCGCACGCGACTGGCCGTATCATCGCCCTTCTCGTGCCCGATGACCATCAGCGGGCGCTCGTCGAGCGTAGCGAAGCCGCCGATGATCGCCTGATCGTCGGCAAAGGCACGGTCCCCGGCCAGCGGCATGAAATTGTCGAACATGCCGGCCACGAAGTCCTTGAAATGTGGACGTTCGGGATGACGGGCAACTTGCGTCTTCTGCCATGGCGTCAACTTCCCATAGGCATCGGACAACATCCGCGCGGCACGCTCTTCCAGCTTGGCGATTTCGCTGTCGATGTCGACCGAACCGACATCGGCGGCGGCGCGCAGATCGATCACGCGAGCTTCCAGCTCGGCAATCGGCTTCTCGAATTCCAGAAAACTGACCATGGCGCCGGACTAGGACGGTGACGGCGCGCCGTCAACGCGGCGCGAACGCATCCTTGCCAGTGGATGACGCTGGTTCACCAGCTCGACCAGGCGGCGGCTGTCCACATGGGTATAGATCTGGGTGGTGCCTATATCGGCATGGCCCAGCATGGACTGGAGCGCGCGCAGGTCCGCTCCGCCCTCCAGCAAGTGGGTCGCGAAGGCATGGCGCAGCACATGGGGGCTGACCCCCTCGGGCGCTATTCCCGCTTCGGCGGCGAGTGCCTTGACGATCTGATACAGCCTGATCCGGCTGAGATGGCTCTTCCCCGACGGGAACAGCCACGCACTGTCTGCCGGGACATGGGCCAGCCAGGCGCTCACTGCGGCCCGCGCCCGGTCCGATATCGGTACGAGCCTTTCCCGCCCGCCCTTCCCCTTCAGGATCAGGAAAGGCCGGTCGGCATTGAGCGCTCGGCGCGGCAACGAGACCAGCTCGCTTGCCCGCAGGCCCGAACCGTAGAGCAACTCCACCAGCGCGGAAAGGCGCAGGTCGAGCCGCATCGGCGCGTCCTGCTCGACACGGGCTGCGATCATCGCGAACAGCGCATCGACCTGCGCCGTGCTCAAAATCTTCGGCAGCGGCCGGCGAGTCACTGGTCGCGGCAGTGCGATCGACGGATTGTCCGCGCGAAACCCCTCCTCTTCCAGAAAGCCGTAGAAGGCCCGGAGCGCCGAAGCCTTGCGGGCGACGGTAGAGGCGGCAAGGTCGCACCAGCCCTCGGCCAGACGGGCGATCGCCGCGCGATCCGCCAGGCTGACCGATCCGATGATTGCGCGCGCCCCTTCCAGATCGGCGCGATAGGCGAGCAGCGTGTTGCGCGCTGCGCCGCGTTCGGCCGCCGCCATTTCCAGGAAGCGATCGATCAGGACGGCATCCTCGCTCATCGATCAGCTGCGCGTAAGCGCTTCCGCCGCGATCATCCGCGCTTCGGGGTCCAGCCCGACGCGATGCAGAGCCGCGACGACATGATAAAGATGCGCGGGCGGCAGGCTGCGCCAGTCGCTGCCTTGCATCCCCACCGCAGCCAGCAGCGCGACCGTGCCGCGCTCGCGCCGCTCGGCCGCCGCCGCAATGGCGCGCGACCAGCGGCTGTCGGGAGTCAGAACGATCCCGAATTGCTGGGCCAGCGGTCCAGTATCCGCGCCCGGCAGGCGCGCCAGCCCGGCGAGCGCGGCAACCAGCATCGCCCCGCGCGTCGGATCGCTGGCGTCGGCATAGGCGGTGATTCGGTCGCTGCTGATCTCCACTACGGGGCTGGGGGCGCCGACGGCCAGCAACGCCCAGCCCTCCGATGCGCCCGGCCCGCCTTCATCGCCAAGCGCGCGCGCCCAGTTGGCGGCATTACGGTCCCGGCCGGTGCTGAGCATTGCGGCGATCAGATTCGCAGCATCCTGCCCTTCGGCCCTGGCGACGGGCAGCGCCGCCGCCGCACGCGCCGTTGCGAGCAGGCCGATATAGGCCGGACGATCGCCCTGCCCCCATAATGTACGCATGGCCGTGATGCGGTCGCCGATCGTGCTGCCGGTATAGGCGTTGCGCAGGGCGTCGAGCCGGCCGATGGCGTCGTCTGGTGCATTGCCGTCCGATCGCAGCTGGCTGTAGAAGGACAGCAGCGCATCGCCCGAGAATATGCCGAGCCGCGCGGCCACTTCCGCCCCGGCAAGACGGCGGAATGGCGCCAGCGCGGGCGCGCGCGCCTCCCAGGCGCGGACATGCTGTCCTGCGGTCGCGTACAGAGCCTGCGGGATGTCGACGTTGAGCGCCGTCGCCAGCCCGAAGCGCCAGGCCGTCAGTCGGTCGACCCCGTCCCACTCAATCTTCACCGAGCGGCGCGCGTTGAAGCCGGTGCCCACAACCTTTTCGGCAAGGCGATAGTCCACCCCGCGCACGACCCCGCGCCGCTGCGCCTGGTTGAGTACCGCGCTCGCGGTTCCCTGGTCACCCGAAAGCGCAGGACAGATCGCGCGCGTCATGTCCCAGCCCGGTTCCTTGCTGAACCGCAGCGCCCCCGCAGAAAGCGGGCACAGCCCGGCCGGATCGGCCGTCGCCAGATAGGTTTGCATGGCGATGGCGTAGAGGCGAGGGGTAAAGCGGTCGGCATCGACGCTTTGCACCAACAGGCGCGCGCTGTCCGCTTCGCCCATGCGCAACAGCAGCCATGCGCGCTCCGCCGTCCAGTCGGCACCGTCTACGTCTCCGGGGGTGTCGGTGCTGGACAGCAAAGCCCGGCGCAGCAGGATCGACGTCCAGCGCGACACGATCGGCGCGTTCGTATGCCGCATCAGCGCCATCAGATAGTTGCCGGACTGTCCACCGAAGGCGCGCGCATCCAGTCCCCGCGTTTCGGGCGTCAGCGGTCCGATCCTGTCGAGCGACCCGCGGGCGCCTTCGGGGAGGTCATATTTGGCCTTCTGGGCCGCCAGTTCCTCTTCGCTGAGGTTGGCGTCGGCCAGCGGATCCGTCGCGGCGGGGAGGGGCTGGCCGAGCGGCGGCAATATCGCACTGCCCGGTGTCGGCTGGACCGTCGCCGGTCGCGCGGGCTGGGCTGCGCCCGCCGCTGGCGCCGCTGGTTCGGGGCTACCGAAGCCGGGTGGCAGCAGCGATTCGGGGGATTCCTGCGCGATCACGGGCAGCGCCAGCGCGAGCGCGCAGGCTGCCGCTGCCCATCGTGCGTCCACCCGCCGGCGCATCGGCGCTACTTGCCCAGATTTTCAGGCGCGATGACCTGTTCGACCCGCTGCTGCGGCTTCTCGCCGCCGCGCGACCAGAAAAATGCGATCAGGGCGACCAGCAGGATCAGGAGGAGGATGGGGACCAGCGGTACGCGGGACCGCCGACGGTTGGCACCTTCGAAGCTGCCATAGGATCGATTGCTCTTCATGAATCTTTCTGCGGACTGGTCGAGGGAGCGGTGAAGTTGCGATTTGCCTCGCTTGAGGCGGGCTGTATAGCCCCCCTCGCCATGCAGCGAAACAGCAAATCCGCAGATCCCGCCACACGTCGCGCGCCTGTCGCGCTGGTGGGCATGATGGGCGTGGGCAAGTCGACCGTGGGCCGCCGTCTCGCCGCCCGGCTTGGCCTGCCCTTCGTCGATGCGGACGAGGAGATCGAACGGGCCGCCGGCATGAGCGTGACCGAGATTTTCGAACGCTTCGGGGAAACGCAGTTCCGCGACGGTGAACGCCGCGTGATCGCCCGCCTGCTCGACGGCACGCCCAAGGTGATCGCCACCGGGGGCGGCGCCTTCATGCAGCCTGACACCCGCGCACTCATCCTGGATCAGGCGATCACAGTCTGGCTCAACGCCGATATCGACGTGCTCGTCGACCGCGTGTCGCGCCGCGAGGGCCGTCCGCTGCTCAAGGATCGCGATCCCCGGATCGTGCTGACCGAACTTGCGGCGCAGCGCGACCCGTTCTACGCGCTCGCGCCGATCCATGTGAAGAGCATGGCGACCCAGCATGAATTCACCGTCGACCGTATCGTGGAGCAACTGGCATCATGGCGCTGATCCGCGTCGCGCTCGATGCGCGCAGCTATGACATATTGATCAAGGACGGCGCGCTTGATGACGCCGGCACCCATCTGGCGCCCTTCGTGCGCGACGGACGGATGATCGTGGTGACCGACGAGCATGTTGCGGCGGCGCAGCTTCCCCGGCTGGAGGCGGGCATGGGCGCTGGGGTGGCGATCCATCCGATCATCCTGCCGCCGGGCGAACAGACCAAGAGCTGGCGGCATCTCGAAGCGCTGATGGACGCGCTGCTGGACCTGGAGGTGGAGCGCGGGGACCATATCGTCGCGCTCGGCGGCGGCGTGATCGGCGACCTGGTGGGCTTCGCCGCATCGATCCTGAAGCGCGGCTGCCAGTTCGTGCAGGTGCCGACCACCCTGCTCGCCCAGGTCGACAGCTCGGTCGGCGGCAAGACCGCGATCAATGCGCAGGCGGGCAAGAATCTGGTCGGCAGCTTCCACCAGCCCCGCTTCGTGCTGATCGACCCGACCACGCTCGACAGCCTGGCGCCCCGCGAAGTGCGCGCCGGCTATGCCGAGGTCGTGAAATATGGCCTGATCGACGATCCCGACTTCTTTGCATGGTGCGAGCGTGAGGGTGGCCGTCTGCTCGCCGGCGATCCGGACGCGCGCGCCTTCGCGATCGAACGCAGCGTCGCGGCCAAGGCGGCCATCGTCGCCGACGACGAGCGTGAGTTGTCCGGCCGCCGCGCGCTGCTCAACCTCGGTCACACGTTCGGCCACGCGCTGGAGGCTGACACCGGCTTTTCCGACACGCTGCTGCATGGCGAGGGCGTCGCGGCCGGCATGGCGCTGGCCTTCCGCTATTCGGCGCGGCTGGGCCTGTGCCCGCAGCAAGAGGCGGATCGCGTGACCGCGCATCTCCGCGCGGTGGGCCTGCCCCATGACCTGACGAGCGCCTCTGTCACGGCCGACGGCTCGGCCCTGGTCGGGCATATGCTGCACGACAAGAAGATGAACGCGGGCACCCTTCCCTTCCTCCTCGCGCGCGGGATCGGCCGGACCTTCCTGTCGAAGGATGTCGTACTGGACGATGTGGCGAAGTTTCTGGATGGGGAGTAAACTTCCCTTCCCGTAAACGGGCGGGAGCCAAAAATAAAAAGGGGCGCCCGCAGGCGCCCTCTTCCGTCCTCGCTCTATTCGAGCTTACTTCTTCAGCGTCAGCCCGCCGAAACGCTTGTTGAAGCGCGCAACCTGGCCGCCGGTGTCCAGCTGGCGGTTGCCGCCGGTCCAGGCCGGATGCGACTTGGGATCGATGTCGAGCGCCATGGTGTCGCCTTCCTTGCCCCAGGTGGAGCGCGTCTGGAAGGTCGTGCCGTCGGTCATCTGGACGGTGATCATATGGTAGTCGGGATGGGTATCGGCCTTCATGGCAATATGCTCCGTCTGTTGGCCGGTTCCGACCGGCCTGGATGCTGGAAATCTCGCGAAGGCGCGCGGTTACATGGGAATGGCCGCGAAAGCAAGGGGTGAAGCGAGCCCTACCTCTTCACCCGTTCGGGCTGAGCTTGTCGAAGCCCCTCTCTGCTCTTCCAAGAAAGAAAGCCTTGTACAGGCTCGGGCGAGCAGAGACTTATGCCGCCTTGTGCTGTCAATCCTTCGGCGGATCGGCGATCATCGCGACGAAATTGGCTTCGGCGCAGAGCTTGCCCTCGACCGATGCCTTGCCGGTGAACTTGCACACCGGTCCGCGGATCTGGTTCAGCTCCACATGCAGGTCGAGCAGGCAGCCCGGCTCCACGGGATTGCGGAACTTCGCGCCGTCGATCGACATGAAATAGACCAGCTTGCCCGATCCGCGCAGGTCGAGCGTTTCGACCGTCAGCACCCCCGCCGCCTGCGCCATCGCCTCTATGATGAGGACGCCGGGCATGATCGGCCGGCCGGGGAAATGCCCCTGGAAGAACTGCTCGTTGATCGTCACCGCCTTGATCGCGTGGATCGACGCGCGCGGTGTCAGAGACACCACGCGGTCGACCAGCAGCAACGGATAGCGATGCGGCAGCGCCGCCATGACCCCGCGAATGTCGATGGGGCCGATGGCGGCGGCCGGTTCGGCCTGCTCCGTCACGATTGGCTCAGCGCGAAGACGGCTGCTGCGACGGGCTCGCCGGCGCGGCGGCGGCAGGCGCGGCCTGGCCCTGACGGCCGGGCTGCCAGCCTGCGGGCGGCACGATGCCCACGCTGGGAACGAGCGCGTTGAGCTCGGTCACGACCTCGTCGGTCAGGTCGACGGTCGGCTGGTAGGAGACGGTCGCGTCCGGCGCCAGGACCAGATCGACCTTCGCCTTGGTCATGGCGGCCTTCAGCGCATCGGACAGCTTGGCAGTGATCTGCTCCTCGACGAACGCGAGCGACAGGTTGATCGGCTGGCTGATCCGCTGCAGTTCGGCCTGTCCGTCCTGCTGGGTCTTCTGCAGCGCCTCATATTGCGCCTGCAGTGCAGGGGTGGTCTTGCCGGCGGCAGCCTTGGCAGCGGCTTCCAGCGCGGCACCCTTGGCCTTGAGATCGGTCTCGATCGCTGTGCGGCGCGTGTTGAGCTGGTCGATGGGCGCCTTGTATGTCGTCTGGATCTGGGTGCGCGCAGTCGTGTAGGCCGCGCTCGTGCCGACGGCGCGCTGCACATCGACGACACCGATGCCCTGCTTGGACTGGGCCTGCGCCGGCATGGCGGTCAGTGCGACTGCGGTCATGGGGGCAAGGGCGAGGGCCGCCGCCTTGAAAATATCGTTCATCAGAATTGAGTCCCTACGTTGAAGGTAATGAGTTTGGTGTCGTCGCCTGGCTCCTTCATCAGCGCCTTGGCGATGTCGATGCGGAATGGGCCGAACGGAGAATTCCAGTTCACGCCGAAGCCCACCGAAACACGCGGCGACAGCGTGTCGCCGAGATAGACTTCGTCGAACCCGGTGCCGCTTATATAGGCCGCGCTCGATCCAGTCGGCTGAGTCGCACAGGAGCCAACGGCCGATGCTTGTTCGGTCTTCACCGTTGTACCCGTGGTGACCGAACAATAGCCGGGGAAATCGACAGTCTTTGGATTACGCAGGCCGGCCACCGCGCCCACATCAGCGAATACGGAGGGACGCAAGCCCATCTCACGCGCTCCCGACCCGAGCGGAATTTCCACTTCGGCCCGACCCATATAATAAATCCGCCCGCCGAGCGCGTCATCCGAGGCATTGCCCTCGTCGCGGACATAAGTGGTAGTGCCATTATTGGTCTCGCTGACCAGATAATAACGCTTCACGCGCGGGCCTATGCCGCGAATGTCGAAGCCGCGAATCTGGGGCTCGCCCAGGAAGAAGCGGTCGGTCAGGCGCACTTTCTCGATCGCCTCACCCGTGACGGCATCGTAGCGCTGCTTCTCGAGGCTGTAGATATAGCCGCCCTCGGCCTGGACCGAGAAGATGAACCCGCCGCCCAGTGGCCAGTATTTCGCGCCGTTCAGACGGGTACGGAGATATTTGACGCTGCCGCCAAGGCCCGCCACATCCTGGCTGAGCACGACATTGTGACCACGCGAAGGACGGATGCGGTTGTCCCGCGTATCGTAGATCAGCGAATAGCCGAGCGAAGAGGTCGTCCGCTTGCCGATCGCGTCGCACAGATAGCGGCCCGACCGCAGCGGATCGCAGGTATCGTCGGGGCTGTTGCCCAATATGCCGTCGCCATTCTTGTCGGTGTAGAATGTCCCCTCGTCCAGCGTCACGTCGTCCAGGTTGAGGCTGTAGCGCAGCGCGAGCGACATATATTCGGTGATCGGCACGCCCGCGCGGATCTGGAATCCGGTCGTCGTTTGCTCATAGGTCGTGTTGCGGTCGTTGCCGTTGATATAGTTGAAGCTGTTGAGGTCGCGGCGATAGATGTCGCCGCCCAGCGCGATATTCTTGTCCATGAAATAGGGTTCGGTAAAGCCGACCTCGACGGACTTGGAATAGCTGGAATAGTTGACGCTGGTGCGCAGCTCCTGCCCCTTCCCCCGGAAGTTGCGCTGCGTGATCGACGCGGCGACGATGAAGCGCTCGAGGCTGGAGAAGCCCGCAGAAAGCGACAGTTCGCCGGTCGATTTTTCCTGGACGTTGGTTTCCAGGATGATGCGGTCTGGCGTCGATCCGGGCTTCTGTTCGATTTCCAGCTTCTCCTGGAAGAAGCCGAGCGAGTTGATCCGGTCTCTGGACCGCTTGACCAGGAAGCTGTTGAACGCGTCGCCTTCGGCCAGGCGGAATTCACGGCGGACCACCTTGTCCTGGGTCAGCGTGTTGCCGTTGATATCGACACGCTCGACATAGACGCGTGGCGCGTTGGCGATCTTGAAATTGATCCCCATCGTCAGGTCCTCCTTGGACCTGTTGAAGTCCGGGGACACGTCCGCGAAGGCATAGCCGAACAGGCCGGCGGTCTCGCTCAGCGTGTCGACCGTGTCCTCGACGCGCTTGGCATTGTACCATTCGCCCTTCTTCATCGGCAGCATCTTGGTCAGCGTGTCGCCCGACAGGTCGCGGATATCGCTTTCGACCTTCACGTCGCCGAACTTGTAGCGGTCGCCTTCCTCGACGACATAGGTGATGATGAAGTCCTGCTTGTCCGGCGTCAGCTCCGCGACGGCGGAGATCACGCGGAAATCGGCATAGCCCTCGGTCAGATAATATTGGCGCAGCTTCTGCTGGTCATAGGCAAGGCGATCGGGATCGTAGCTGGTGCCCGAGGAGAACAGACGGAAAAAGCGTGCCTGCTTGGTCACCATCTGGCTGCGCAGGTCGCCGTCGCTGAACTTCTCGTTGCCGATGATGTTGATCTGGCGGACCTTGGACTTGGGCCCTTCCGAAATCTCGAACACGATGTCCACGCGGTTCTGGTCCAGCTGGACCATCTTGGGCTCGACGGTCGCCGCGAAGCGGCCCTGGCGGCGATACAGTTCGATGATGCGGGCGACGTCGGCCCGCACCTTGGAACGGGTATAGATCTGGCGCGGCGCCATCTTGATCTCGGGCCGGATCTTGTCTTCCTTCAGGCGCTTGTTGCCCTCCAGGACGATGCGGTTGATGACCGGATTTTCCTTGATCTCGATCGTGAGCGCACCATTGGCGTTGCGGATCTGCACATCGGCGAACAGCTCGGTCTCGTACAGGTCGCGCAGCGCCTGATCCAGGCTCTCCTGCGTGAACGCCTGGCCGATGCGCAGCTTGGTGTAGGACATCACCGTGTCCGGCTCCAGCCGCTGGCCGCCCGTCACGGTAATGCTGGTGATGGTGCCGGGGGCCAGCGTCGCCGCCGGCGCGGCGGGGGCCGGTGCGGTTTGCGCAAGCGCCGCCGAAGCGGGCAGGCCGGCGATCATGGTCGTCGCCATCAACGCCATGCAGAGCGGTCGCTGCCTCAAGCTGCCATTCATCGCTATACCCGCTCCACTTTCAAAAGATAATCGCCGCAACAATGCGCACTAGACGTCGCCGGATCGCGCTTCCCTGCCCCAACCCGATCAGCCGATCAAGCCGGACAGGCTCTTCCACAACCCGAAAGACGACAAGTCGTTGAACGTCACCAGCATCATCATCGCCAGCAACAGGGCGAGGCCCGACCGATAGGCCCATTCCTGTACCCGCTCGCTCACCGGCCGGCGCGCCACCGCCTCCACCCCGTAGAACAGCAGGTGCCCGCCGTCGAGCATGGGGATTGGCAACAGGTTGATGAACCCCAAGTTAATTGAGATGAGCGCCATGAAGAAGACGAAGCTCTCGATCCCGAGCGTCGCCGCCTGGCCGGACACTTCCGCGATCTTCAGCGGCCCGCCCAGTTCCTTGACGGATCGCCCGCCGCCCAGAATCTGGCCCATGGTTTCCACCATCGTGCGAATGATCTGGCCCGTGCGCTCCACCGCCACGATCGGCGCGCGCCACAGCGGCACCGGCTCGATCACGGGCTTGCCGGGGGCTATCCCAAGCCGGCCGATCCTGAAACTGTTGCCAAAGCCGTCCTGCTCCTCGACGCTGCCGATCCGCCCTTCCCGAACGACCTGCCTGCCGTCGCGTTCGACCACGAGCGTCACCGGCTCGCCCGGCCTGATCTGCGCAAACATGCGGATATCGTCGAAGGTCGTCATTTCGCGGCCGCCGATCGACACGATCCGGTCGCCTGCCCTGATTCCGGCCGCCGCTGCCGCGCTGCCCGGCTGCACCTGCCCCGCCACCGGAGGTGTGCGGCTTTCGCCATGGATGAAGGCGAAGGCGGCCAGGATCAGGATCGCAAACAGGAAGTTGATTGCTGGGCCCGCCGCAACGATCGCCGCGCGCTGCCACAGCGGCTTTGCCGGAAAGCTCTCGGCACGGTCCTGCGCCGACATTTCCAGCCATTTGGGATCGGTCCCACCGGCCGCGCTCATGTCGCCCTTGAAGCGGACATAGCCGCCGAGCGGTATTGCCGCGAGCCGCCAGCGCGTGCCGCGCCGGTCCACCCAGCCGGCGATCTCCGGGCCGAAGCCGATCGAAAACGCCTCGGCCTTTACCCCGCACCAGCGGCCGACGAGATAATGGCCAAGCTCATGGACGAAAACCAGCGGGCCGATGACAGCGACGAAGGCCAGAACGGTCAAAAGGAACCCGGGACTTTGGATCAAGCAGCCAATCTTTCCATCACTTGTCGCGCAGACACGCGCGCCGCGGCGTCGATCGCCAGCACCGCCTCGACATCGGCAGGTGCGGGCGCGCTATAGCGGTTCAGCACATCCTCCACAATGATGGCAATATCAAGGAAGCCGATCCGTCGGGCGAGGAAGGCAGCGACCGCTTCCTCATTCGCTGCATTGAGGATAGCGGGCGTCGCCCCGCCCGCCGCCGCCGCGTCGCGGGCGATCCGCAGGGCCGGAAAACGCTGTAAATCCGGCGCTTCGAAATCCAGCCGTCCGATGCGGGCGAGGTCCAGCGGCTGGCAGGGCGTTTCGATCCGCTCCGGCCATGCAAGCGCGCTGGCGATCGGGATGCGCATGTCGGGAGAACCGAGCTGCGCCAGCGTGGAACGGTCCCGATACTCCACCATCGAATGGATCACCGATTGCGGATGGACAAGTATCTCGATGCGCTCCAGCCCGACGGGGAACAGGTGCGCGGCCTCGATCAGCTCGAGCCCCTTGTTCATCATCGTCGCGCTGTCGACGCTGATCTTCGCGCCCATCGACCAGTTGGGGTGCGCCACCGCCTGTTCGGGCGTCATGGCGCGCATCTCGTCGAGCGAGCGGGTACGGAACGGGCCGCCGCTCGCGGTCAGGACGATGCGCGCCACATCCTCCATCCGGCTCCCGGCAAGGCACTGGAAGATGGCGTTGTGCTCGCTGTCCACCGGCAGCAGCGTCGTGCCGGTCGCGCCGGCCGCGTCCATCATCAGCCCGCCGGCCGATACCAGCGATTCCTTGTTGGCCAGCGCGACCGTGCCGCCGGCCTTCAGCGCCGCCATGGTCGGGCGCAGGCCTGCGCATCCCACGATCGCGGCCATGCTCCAGTCGGCACCGGCATCGGCCGCATCGACCAGCGCGCCCTCCCCTGCCGCTGCCTCGATTCCCGACCCTGCCAGCGCCTCCTTCAGCTCGGCATGAAGCGCCTCGACGCCGATCACCGCCAGCTTCGCGCCATGCGCCCGCGCGGCACCGGCCAGGCCCGCAACGTCGCGATGCGCCGTCAGGGCGATGACCTCATAAGCGTCGGGGTCGCGCCCGATCAGGTCGAGCGTCGAGGCGCCCACCGATCCTGTCGCGCCGAAGATCGAAACCCTGCGCATCATTCCAGCCCCAGCAGCAGAACCAGCGCGGCCGCAAGCGGCGCCGCCGCAACGACGCCGTCCAGCCGGTCCATCACCCCGCCATGGCCGGGCAGGATTGTCCCGCTGTCCTTCACCCCCGCCCGCCGCTTCATCCAGCTTTCGAGCAGGTCGCCCAGTTGCGCCGCGACCGCCAGCAGTCCGCTGGCCGCCGCCAGTTGCAGCGGCAGCCCGGCGAAGCGGTGAAGGGCAAAGCCCAGCAGCAGCGCCGCGAGCACACCGCCGCCCAGCCCGGCCCAGGTCTTGGACGGGCTGACCCGTGGCGCGAGCTTGGGGCCACCGATGCTCCGCCCAGCGAAATAGGCGCCGATATCGGTCGCCCACACCAGCCCCAGCGCCCAAAAGGCCAGCAACAGCCCGAACATAGTGGGCGTCTGCCCGCGCAGATAGACCAGCGCCACGATCGGCAGGCAGATATAGGGGATACCCATCGCCAGTTTCGGCTTGCGACTGGTGAACAGCACGAAGAAGAAAGCCGCCGCCGCCGCGATCAGCACCGGCCAGTCCAGCCCGGCCGCCAGCGGACAGAGCAGCGCCAGCGGGATCGATACGGCGAACATCGCCGCCTTGCGCTGTTCCGGCGTCGCGCCGGTCAGGTCGCCCCACTCCCCCTGCATCAGCACGCCCGCCACCACCAGCAGCGTCCAGAAAATCAGCCCGCCCGCCAACAGCGCGCCCAGCGCCACCGCGACCAGCGCGACGCCCACGATGCTGCGGGTCCGCAATTCGGTTGTCATAGGATCACACGCCGCCGAACCGGCGGTCCCTCAATCGGAAAGCGTCCAGCGCTTCCGACAGCGCGCGGCCGTCGAAATCGGGCCAGAGCATGTCGGTAAAATAGAGTTCGGCATAGGCCGCCTGCCACAGCATGAAATTGCTCAGCCGCTGTTCGCCAGACGTGCGGACCATCAGGTCCAGCGGCGGCAGATCCGCCGTGTCGAGCGCGGCGTCGATATCGCCCACGCCGATATCCTGCGCCGCGATTTCGCCACCGGCCACCCGCGCGGCGATCCGCTGGGCGGCGCGTACCATTTCGTCCTGCGCGCCATAATTGAGCGCGATCGCGATGATCGGTCCGCTATTGCCCGCCGTCCGCGCCACCGCGCCGTCGATCAGCGCCACCAGCGACGCGTCGAGTACGCGATAATTGCCGATCACCCGCAACCGCACGCCATGGGCGTGGA
>JBEVME010000130.1:0-51315 GCA_040508785.1 Sphingobium sp. | reverse complement strand
TCGATCGACCGAGAGCGACAGGCCCAGCCCGGAGGCCTTCCTGCGCCAGGCGGTACAGGAAGGTCGCGGCCGTTTGAAAGTCTTCCTCGGCGCGGCCCCCGGCGTCGGCAAGACCTATGAGATGCTGACCGATGGCATGCAGCGCCTCAAGTCCGGCGTGGATGTCGTGGTTGGCGTCGTAGAGACCCACGGTCGCAAGGAGACAGAAGCGCTGCTGGTGGGGCATGAGCTGGTCCAGCGTCGCAGCGTCCATCACATGGGGCACCAGCTTGGCGAGATGGATATCGACGCTATCCTGGAGCGGCGCCCCCAGCTCGCCCTAGTCGACGAACTGGCCCATACGAACGCGGCCGGCAGCCGGCACCCCAAGCGCTATCAGGATGTCGAGGAACTGCTCGATGCCGGGATCGACGTCTATTCCACGGTCAATATCCAGCATGTGGAAAGCCTGAACGATGTCGTGGCATCCTTCACGCGCATCCGTGTGCGCGAAACCGTGCCGGATTCGATCCTGGAGATGGCCGAGATCCAGGTCGTGGACATTCCCCCCGATGAACTGATCGAGCGGCTGAAGGACGGCAAGGTCTATATTCCGCAAGAGGCCACCCGCGCGCTCAGCCACTTCTTCTCCAAGTCCAATCTCACGGCGCTTCGTGAAATGGCGCTGCGCCGCGCCGCACAGGCTGTCGACGCGCAAATGCTGGACTATGTCCGCGCGCACGCGCTGGCGGGCAGTTTCGCGGCAGGCGAGCGGATCCTCGTCGCGATCAGCGAGGTGCCCGGCGCGCAGGGCCTTGTGCGGGCGGCCAAGAGGTTGGCTGATGCGCTCAAGGCCCCCTGGTCGACGGTCCATATCGAAACCCAGCGCAGCCTCGCCTTCACCAAGGAAGAGCGCGAGCAACTGGCGGACACCATGGCGCTCGCTTCGCGCCTCGGCGCGATGACCGCGACCATTCCCGCCACCTCTGTTGTCGAGGGCCTGCGCCATTATGTCGCCGATGCCCGTGCTACCCAGATCGTGATCGGCAAATCCGCGCGACCATGGTGGTTTAAACTTCGTCACGGCTCAGTGGTCGACAGGCTGGTGCGCGAGATTGGTGACGTGGCCGTGCATGTCTTGCCGGGCGATGCCGCTGGAAACGGGCCCAAGGTCACGAAAAAGGCTCGGGGGGCCAACTGGGGCAAGCCCATCGACTATATCTGGTCGACACTGATGATCGTGGTAATGACAGCGCTCGGTCGATTGCTGGTCGAAATCATCGACCTCGGCAACATAGCGCTGCTCTATCTGGTGCCCGTCATGTTTGCCGCTGCCACATTCGGTCTGCGCGCAGGACTGTTTGCAGGGTTCCTGTCCAGTCTTGCCTATAATTTCTTCTTCCTGCCACCGACGGGCACGCTGACCGTCAGCAACCCCGAGAACGTCATTTCCATCCTCGTGCTTCTGGGCGTGGCGGTGGTGACGAGTCAGTTTGCCGCGCGCGTCAGGGCGCAGGCCGATCTTGCGCAATCCAGTGCCCGCCAGAATGCAGCGCTGGCTGGATTCTCGCGCCAGCTGACAGCCTCGGCCAGCCAGGAAGAACTGATGCAGGCCATCTGTGCCGAAGTCTCGCGCTTGCTGTCCGTGCGCACCGTCCTGCTGCTGCCTTCTCGCGATGGGCCGCAATTGCGTGCCGCCGTCCCCCCAGAGGATCGGCTGGAACAGATTGAGAAGGCGGCAGCGCAATGGGCGATGGACAATGAGCAGCCCGCCGGGCGGGGGTCGTCAACACTGACGGCATCCGACTGGCTGTTTCATCCCTTGCGCACGACCCGCGGCGTGCTGGGCGCGCTGGGCCTCGCGCGGGAGGATGCCGGGCCACCTCTGCGGTCCGATCAGGTGCCGCTCCTGATGAGTCTGCTCGATCAGGCCTCCATAGCTTTCGATCGCATGGCGCTGGAGGAAGAGATGCTGGACGCGCGGCAGGTTCGCGAGCGCGACCGCCTGCGCTCTGCCCTCTTGTCTTCGGTCAGCCATGATCTGCGGACGCCGCTCACGACGATCATTTCCGCCATGCACGAACTGAAGCGCCAGCATCCTTCCGACCTGCTGGACACGGTCGATGCCGAGGCGCGCCGCCTCAATCGCTTCGTTGCCAATCTCCTCGACATGGCCAGGGTGGAAGCAGGGGCACTGCCGCTCAAGGTCGAGCCGACCGATCTTGTCGATGCCGTAGCAGGCGCCGTGCACGATACGCGCCAGTCCTTGCAGGGGCATGAGGTCAGCGTCGACATATTGCCTGATATCCCGCTTGTCCGGGTTGATCCGACGCTGCTGCACCATTGCCTCATCAACCTGCTCGACAATGCCGGCCGCTATGCCGATCCCGGAACACCCGTGGTGGTGCGGTGGCGGAGGCTGCCGGAAGCAATCGCTTTGTCGGTTCTTGACGAGGGGCCTGGAATTCCGAGCGGGTCCGAAGCCCGCGTCTTCGACACGTTCACGCGACTTGAAGGGTCTGACCGGGCTAAACATGGCACGGGCCTGGGGCTCGCCATCGTCAAAGGCTTTGCCGAGGCAATGGGGCTCACCGTGGCAGCATCCAACAATCATGAGCCCTATGGCGCCTGCTTCACCATCACGATTCCGCAGTCGCTCATCATTTCAGAACTCCCTCATGAGGACAATTTATGAAAGTTCGCCACAAGGTGCTGATCGTCGATGACGAGCCGCATATCCGCAAACTGATCCACGCGGCGCTTGCCCGCGCAGACTATGCCACGGTCGAGGCCGAAAATGCCCGCGAAGCGCTGGAAAAGCTGAAGGAAGAGCGACCTGACATCAGCTTGCTCGATCTGGGCCTGCCGGACCGCGATGGTCTGGAACTGGTCCCTCTGTTCAAGCAGCAGTCCGACACGACGCTCATCATCGTGTCGGCGCGCGATGCGACCGACCAGAAGGTAGCTGCGCTGGATTTGGGCGCTGACGACTATCTGACCAAGCCGTTCGATACGGACGAACTGCTTGCGCGCGTGCGGGTGGCGCTACGCAACCGCATGACCAAGGACGGCGGCGTGTCGACGGTGCGGGCTGGCGATGTCGAGATCGACCTTATCAAGCGGATCGTCCTCAAGGGCGGCAAGGAAGTGCATCTGACACCCAAGGAATATGCGGTGCTGGCCCAGCTCGCCAAATTCCCGGGCCGCGTGATCACACATGAGCAGATCATGGCGCATGTGTGGCCGGACGAAAGGGAGCATCATGTGGAGTATCTGCGGGTGCTGGTCCGCACTTTACGGCAGAAACTGGAAGCCGACCCGCAACGCCCGCGGATCATCGGTAACGAACTAGGTATCGGTTATCGCCTGCGCTTCAATGTCGAAGGCGAGACGGAAGAGTTCGCTACCGGGAGCGCGTGAAAAGGCGCGCGCCGGTCAGAAGCATCAGTGCGCCAAAGCACAGCCCCATCACGCATCCGATTGTTGTGAGCCATTCCAGAAGACCGGGCTGATCGGGAAGCGTCCGCGATTTGATGTCATGCTGCACGCGTCCCAGCACGTATGCTCCTGCGGTCAGCAAGGCGCCGATGGCGCGAATGCCAAGGTCGATGGCGCTCGAGGGCTTCTTCATCCGAACGCCCTTACCGCAGGCCGGCATTTTATCTCGAGATGCAAGGGCCGCCGGATGCGTAGGAATTTCATTATTTGGAGGGACAGAATAGAGAAAATATTACGACTTTAAGCCTTCGTTGCTCTCGATTTTCTACGCGGCTCCCCGTTATGGATCGGGCATGACCAATATCCGGCGCCCGCAGACTACGCCCCCAAGGTCTTTGCCAACCAGAGCCGTCGACTGGCTGGGACGGCAAGGAGCCGGAAATCTCACAATTTACATGATCTCGGCGATCACGGGCGGAATGATGATCATGGCTTGGATGGAATGACCGGTCAGATCTCGACCTGAGAGCCGAGCTCCACAACGCGGTTGGTCGGCAGATTGAAGAACTCCATCGGCGTTTCCGCATTGCGGATCATCCAGGCGAAGAGCTTTTCGCGCCAGATCGCCATGCCTGGACGGTCCGACGGAATAAGCGTCTGGCGGCTGAGGAAATAGCTTGTGTCCATGACGCTGATGGGGCCGCCACATCCGTCAACGGTCTTCATGGCGGCAGGTATGTCGACATCCTCCATGAACCCGTGTCGCCATATGACACGATAGAAGCCTTCGCCCCAGTCGGTGACATCCGCCCGCCCATTCCCGGGGAGGTGCGGGACGCTCTCTGTTTCGATCGTCAGGATGATGATGCGCTCGTGGAGGACCTTATTGTGCTTCACATTGTGGAGCATGGCGGGCGGCACGCCCTCGACGCGGGACGAGAGGAAGATCGCGGTGCCGGGCACGCGCTTGAGCGAGTGGGAGACGGACTGGATGAAGAGCGGCACTTCCATCGCGCCTTCGTTCAAATAGTGCCGCATGATCTTGCGACCTTTCGCCCAGGTCGTGAGCGCAATGAAGGTGACCCCTGCCACGAGGAGCGGGAACCAGCCACCGTCAGGGATCTTAGTGGCGTTGGAGGCAAAGTAAGCGCCGTCGATCAGGAGGAACAGACCTGTCGTCGCGCCAGCCAGCCAGGGATTCCGCCGCCAGACGCTGAAGGTCAGCACACCCATCATACAGGCCGTGATCACCATCGTTCCTGTCACGGCGATGCCGTAGGCAGCGGCCAGGTTGCTGGAAGATTTGAAACCCATCACGAGCAGCAATACGAGAATGAGCAGCGCCTAGTTCACCAGCGGGACATATATCTGTCCGGCAGCCGACGCGCTGGTGTGCAGGATACGCAGGCGCGGCAGAAAACCGAGCTGAACCGCCTGCTGGGTGACGGAAAAGGCGCCGGATATGACGGCCTGACTGGCGATCACCGTCGCCATCGTCGCAAGGATCACAAGCGGCAGTCGCGCCCATTCGGGTGCTAGCAGGAAGAATGGATTAGCTGCGGCGGCGGGATTGTCCAGCAGCAGCGCGCCCTGCCCCATATAGTTCAGCAGCAGGCACGGAAAGGCGGCATAAAGCCACGACAACTGATCGCCTTGCGGCCGAAATGTCCCATATCGGCGTAGAGCGCCTCGGCGCCCGTCACCGCCAGTACGACCGATCCAAGCGCAAGGAAGGCGAGCTTCGGGTCGATGAGGAAGAAGTGCACTGCCCAGTAGGGGTTCACGATCCCGATGATCGACGGATGCGTGACCAGATTGAGAATGCCCAGCACGGCCAGCACCAGAAAATACAGTAACATGATCGGTCCGAAAAAGGCGCCAACCTTTGCCGTACCGTGCTTCTGGATCACGAACAGGCCAATGAGAATGATCGTGGCGATGGGCAGCACGTAGCTCTCGAAGCGGCTGTTCACCACCGTCAGCCCCTCGACCGCCGATAGCACCGACATGGCAGGCGTGATGATGGCGTCGCCATAGAAGAGCGCGGTCGCCAGCACCCCCAGCATCGCGATGACGGGCGTCCATTTCGTCTCGCCCAGCTTGCGGGAAATCAGGGCAAGGAGTGCCATGCTCCCACCTTCGCCCTTATTGTCCGCGCGCATGACGATGAAGACATATTTGAGCGTGACGAGCAGCGTCATCGTCCAGAATATGAGAGACAGTACGCCGAATATATGGGCTGCGTCCACCGCCAGGGGATGATGGCCGACAAAACTTTCCTTGAGCGCGTAAAGCGGCGAGGTGGCGATGTCGCCAAATACGACACCCAGGGCGCCCAGGGCCAGGACAGGAAGCGGTCCGTTCGAGCCGTCTCCGTGGCCCGGAGCTTCGCTCGGTTCATGCGTCATCAGAAATCATGCTCGCCTTGTGTCACGGCCTCTATCGCACAGGGCGGGATTTAATTGCCATATGAGCTTTCGAGCTTCCGCGTATGAATTGCATATGATTTGGCCGGAGCCGTACAAGAAATCGCGCTTTCCTATGCAATCTCAATGGAAACTGCTGTTTCTCAATCTCGAGATTCTACTCGGCAATGCGTAGTTGAAGAGCCTCTTCGAGAGGTGCGGTCATGACCGAGTGGCACGAAAAACTCCCTGCAAACATTGGCGTCCGGCTTTGCGGTCTGGCGCTCCTGACATCCGTCTGGTTCGAAGGCGTCTGGCTGCGGAGTCTCGTCCTGGAAAGTGGTGGGGCAGACGCGACAGCGCCGCAATTCCTGCTCGCCGGTGCCATATTCCTCAGCGCAAGTTTCGGCATGGCGCTGATGATCGTTGGCACAGGGCTTTGGGAGAAGGTCACTATCTCCAGTCGCTGGGCAACGCGCGTGCCGATCCCCGTATCGCGAGACCTAAACCCGCCTTGTTCGCGATGACTGCCGATCGAAGAGACAGTGCCGACGATGACATGCGGCCCTATGGGCTGATCGAGGACAGCCCTGGATCGCTGGCCGACGACGAGATCAGCCGGGGCGAGCTCATCCGGCGTGGAGCCATCGGACATACCCGCAAATCCTACCGCATTCTGGAATCCTTCCGCGACATTCTCGGCAAACCCGTCAGCGAAGCGCCGCCGAACGACGGGCGGTCGGCCCGGTCTGTCGAAACCGGCTTCGCGCTTCCATGAAAGCGCGCGTGCGACGGCCCTGCTGCTGCTCCTACAGAAAAATCCGCCTGAGCGGCGTCACGCGCAACAGGTGGTAAAGCCCGAACGGCACGAGCAGGGCTATGCCAAGCAACCAGACCTTGCCGACGTAGGGCGAGAGATAGTGGATCAGCGCGACATGGCAGTACATGATGACCAGCGAGGCGCGGCCCAGCACGCCGAGCCAGCCCGCATAAGGCGCCATCCATCGAGCCAGCTGCAGGATCAGCAGCGACGTCGCGATCGCGGAGCCGATCGACAGGATCGGCCAGCCATAGTCGCCCGCCTTCATGTTGAGCGTGGGCATCAGCAGCAGGCCCGCGACGGCGAGCGGCACCAGCGGCGCCAGCATCCAGCCGCGCCATTCGACCGCCCGCCACAGTGCGCCGATCCACAGCAGCACAAGAGCCATCGGCACGGTCAAAAGACCGAGGGGCGAGACATCGGTCGCCGCACCCATGCCATAAGCAAGCAGCAACGCAGCCGGCGCGACGATCCACCACGCCCATGCCCTGGGGTCCGGCCAGCGGGCCGGCGCCAGATTGTAGAGGATGCGCGCCACCATCAGGCAGGGTACGAACCAGAAGATCGTATAGGGACCGCGCAACCAGCTGCCGCCCAGCAGGATCGGCCACAGGTCGGCGGGCCAGTTGTGGAAGATCGGCCGCCCGCCCTTCATCGGCTCGACGATCTGGTCGATCAGGATCAACAGGACAAGGAACGCGCAATAGGGCCGCATCTGCCCCGTCAGCTGCCGCCAGGCGAAGCGCCCTACCGGCTGCGGCTTCGACAGCAGGCCGGAGAGCAGAAAGAACAGCGGCATGTGGAAACTGTACATGGCGTCGCGCAGCGGTCCGCGCGTCCATACATGGCCGATCACCACCGCGACGATGCCGATGCCCCGCGCAATGTCGATCCAGTCGAGCCGCTGTTCGGCCTTCGCTTGCGCCGGCGCGCCATGCCCCCTGTCTTCCATGGGCCATAGCGCCTATAGGATCGCCGATCCACGTCAACTCAGCCAAAGGCCGTCATGGTTTCCCCCCTTGCCGACAAAGTCCTGTTCATCGACGGCGAGGCCATCATCCTCGACAAGCCCGCCGGGCTGCCCGTGGATCCGCCGCGCGACGGATCGCTCAGCCTAGAGAACCATCTGGCCGGGCTGTGCTTCGGCTTCGAGCGCTGGCCGCTGGCGGTGCACCGGCTGGACCGGGACACCAGCGGCTGCCTGTTGCTGGCCCGCAACCCCAAGGCACACAAGCGCTTCGCCGCCGCGTTCGAGGCGGCGACGGTGGCCAAACGCTATGTCGCGGTGGTCGAGGGCGTGCCGGCGGAGAATGAGGGCGTCATCGAACTGGCGCTCAAGAAGATCAGCAGCGCGGCAGATGGCTGGCGCATGATCCCGGCCAAGGCCGGCAAAGCGGCGGTCACCCATTGGCGCAAGGTCGCCGAACGCGATGGCCGGGCGCTGATCGCCTTCACCCCGCAGACAGGGCGCACGCATCAGATCCGCGTCCATGCGCAGCACGGGCTGGGATTCGGCATCGTCGGCGACCCCGTCTACGGCGATGGCGTTCCCCGGACTGGCTCGAAACAGCCAATGCTGTTGCACAGCCGGTTCCTCAGTATGCCGCGCGGCGACAGCAAACCGCCGGCGGAGGCGACCGCGCCCCTGCCCGCGACCTTCGCGACGGCGGGCTTCATGTCGGACGTGCTGGACGATGCCGGACTTTGAGATTCCCGAGGACGCGCTGGAAGAGCGCTTCGTCACCGGCGGCGGACCGGGCGGACAGAATGTCAACAAGGTGGCAACCGCGGTGCAGCTGCGCGTCGACCTGTTCCGGCTTGGCCTGCCACTCCATGCCTATCAGAAGCTCAAGATTCTGGCCGGGTCTCGCCTGACGGCGGGGAACGAGATCGTTATCCAGGCAAGCCGCTTTCGCACCCAGGAAGCCAACCGCCAGGACGCCCGAGATCGGCTGGCCGACATGATCGCCAAGGCTCATGAACGCGACGCCCGCCGCATCGCGACCAAGCCGGGCAAGGCCGCCAAGGCACGGCGGATCGAGGGGAAGAAGGCACGCGGATCAATCAAGGCCGGGCGCGGCAAGGTGCAGATGGACTGAGCGCCCTGCGGTCCGGCGCGATCCGCATTCACCAATTAACCATATATTCCTGCCTAGATGGCGCTCCAGCATCGAAATCGAGCGCATGTTCCGGGCACAAGACGAGCAGTTGAATCAGCATGACAGCAGACCGACCGGTGCCCCCGGACGGCTGGCCTGCATCCTGCTATGGCTGCTGGCGGCCGCGCCCTGCATCACGCTCGTCGCCTCCGACCTGCGCCAGCTCGACGGCCTGCGCCTTAGTGAATCGCAGTTGATCGTCGGCCGCGATTTCGTCAATCTCTGGTCCGGCGGCAGGCTCGCCTTAGGCGGAGGCCAGTCGATACTCTATGACAGCCATACCTATCTGGCCTGGCTGGAATCGGTCTTCGGGCCGCTCGATTTCTACAATTATTCCTACCCGCCCCACAGCCTGCTGCTCGCCCTGCCGTTCGGCGCGATGCCCTATGCCCCGGCGCTGCTGCTCTGGACGATCCTGAGCTGCGCCCTGTTCATATGGGCGGCGCGCCCCTTCATCCCGCAAGCCATGCCGATCGCCTGCGCGGTCATCACCCCGGCCGCCATCATCAACATATGGGAGGGACAATATGGACTGGTCGTCGGCGCCCTGTGGCTGCTCTTCTACCGCTATATAGATCGCGCGCCCGGCCGCGGCGGGGCGATAGCCGGGCTGCTGACGGTCAAGCCGCATCTTGGCCTGCTCATCGCCCTGACTCTCCTGACGCGGCGCATGACCCGCCCCATATTGATCGCCGGCGTCGTCACAATCGGGCTGGTCGCCATCAGCGCGGTCGCCTTCGGCAGCGACCTGTGGCGGATCTGGCTATTCGAAACATCGCGGCTGCAGAGCCACATCATGACGTCGCCCGGCCAGCATTTCTATCATTTCATGATGCCATCGGCCTATGTCGCCCTGCGCGAAGCGCCCGCCATGGTCGCTGTGACCGCGCAGGCGGCGTCTGCGGTCGCCGGGCTCGTCCTGTTCTGGAAGGCGCGCCATGCCCCCGCCAGCGAACTCGCCTTCATCGCCGCCTCCGCGACTGCGGTCATCATTCCCTATATCTTCAACTATGACCTGACCGTCGCCAGCCTGGGCTTCGCCATCCTGCTCTTCTCGCGCTGGTCGGCGCTGGCACGGTGGGAACGGACAAGTTTGTGGTGCGCGTTCGCATCGCCGCTCCTCGTGATCGTCTTCAACCCGATCGCGACCATATCGCTGCTGCTTGGCCTCTGGGTACAGGTCCGACACGCATCGGGCATGATCGAGGGAAGGCCCAGCCAGCCGACGTGGCATGACGGCACCACCCCTCCCGGTCCGCTGTCGTGACCAGGACCGTTGTGCGGGACTGCTCCCCGGCGAAGGACGAAGACGGACTCGCGGCGCTGTTGCCCGCGCTGACCGTCGCTGCGCTCGTCATGGGTGCCGCGCATCGGCTGCTGTCGGGCTTCGACGCTCCGCTATGGTTCGACGAAACCTATTCGGCGGAGATCGCCAGCCAGCATGAGCTGCGGGCCCTGTTGCTGTGGTGCCTCAACGATGTGGCGGGGCCAATCTACTATGTGCTGCTATTCCTGTGGGAAAAGATTGCCGGCAATGGCGACCTTGCTCTCCGGCTTCCAAGCCTCCTCTTCGCCTTCGCCGCGCCGCTACTGATCCTGTGGAAAGGTCACCCCGATCGGCGGGTGCGGATGATCTGGGCGGCGGCAGTCGCGCTGAGCCCGGTCTGCGCACGTTATGCAAGCGAGGCCCGTCCCTATGCCCTGCTGACCCTGCTGGCCTGCGGTCAGGCCGTGGCCTATCTGCGATTGCTACAGCGGCCGGGCCGCCCGGCCGCGCTGACCTGGACGGCCATCTCGGCGTCCATGGTCCTCACCCATTATCACGCCGCGCTGATCTGCGGCATTCAGGGGCTGCTCTATCTGGCGATCCACCGCCGCCGCGCTGTGGAAACCTGGCCGGCGCTGGTCGGACTGATCCCGCTGCTGATCTGGATTCCCCTGCATCTGCCGACGCTGAGCGCCTTTTCGCAACCCGACGTCGTCTGGTACTCTACGCTGACGCCCGATGCGCTGTGGCTGGTGCCGGCGTTGCTGGCTGGGCTGGCAGTGCCCGGTCTGGCATTGCTGGCGGCGATGGGGTGTACGCTGGCGCGCGACCTGATACGGACAGCAAGGCGGCAAGCGCCCTGGCCCTATACCGTGGAGGAAACCGCGCTGGCGGGGAGCGGCGCTCTGGCGTTTGCGCTTCTGCTCGGAGCCGGCTTCCTATGGCCCTGCTTCGTCCCGCGTTATGCCCTGTCTTTCATTCCGGCGATATTGGGCGGTGTCGCCTTCTGGGCGAACCGGACGATGCGCGACCTTCCCATCGCCGGGCCGGCCACGATCATCCTGATGATGGCCGCGTCCGCGAACCAGATCGCGGCGCAGTGGACCAGTCCGCGCGCCGATTATCGCTATGCCTATAATCTGGAGGAGGCATCGGCCTGGATCGGCGATCAGGGCGCAAGGCGGCTCGTCTATCTGTGGGACTCCCCCGTCGCCGCAGTCGCCGACCCGATCGGCAATGCGCTGGACTGGCGCGCCACCCAATCTGGTCGCACCGCGGCGATCGGCAGCTTTTTCCTGCGCCGCGACGGGCGTGATATCCCGACGGTGGCGGTGGATTTGCCTCCGATCGACGAGGACCCCAATCTCGCACTGCTCAGGGCGGCGGGCAACGCGCCCAATACCGCGTTGCTGTGGTCCTATGACGTCACTATCCCGCGCACGCGCGGCGCGATCTATCCATGGAGGATCGCGCAGATTGACCGCCGCTGGACCTGTCGCGACTTCGGCAGCGGCCCGGTAACCATCCTCGCCTGCATCCGCCGGTAGCTGGTCAGGCGGCGCGACAGCAGCTATGCCGTCCCCATGTTCGATTTTGCCCCCGTTGCGGCCAGCGACAAGGCCGCGCTCTACGAAGACCTGATAGCGGCCGCCGACGCGGTTACGGCCGGCGAGCCGGACGGCATAGCCAATATGGCCAATGTCGCGGCGCTGATCTGGCAGTTCCTGCCCGATCTCAACTGGGCGGGCTTCTATCGCTTCGACGGGTCGGAACTCGTGCTCGGCCCATTCCAGGGCAAGGTCGCCTGCATCCGCATCCCAATCGGCCAGGGCGTTTGCGGCACCGCTGCGGCGCTGCGCGAGACCCAGAGGGTGGAGGATGTTCATGCCTTCCCCGGCCATATCGCCTGCGACGCGGCCAGCGCATCCGACATCGTGGTGCCGATCCTTGCGGGCAACCGGCTGGTCGGCGTGCTCGATCTCGACAGCCCCCTGCCCGCACGTTTCGACCAGGACGACGCCGAAGGGCTGGACCGGCTGGTCGCGACGATCGCCGCAAGACTGGGCTGAATCGCCATGGGCGGGCCGCGCTGGCCCGTTTCGGGACAGATATTAACCGCGCTGGTCATGGATCGCGCGGGATCGTCATGCTAAACAGAGTGTTAGCATTTCGGCCATTGCAGGCCACGCCTCATTGGGGAGAGTCTTTCATGCGGTTCCGCACCATATTCGCCATCAGCGCCAGCCTCGCAGCGGCTGCGGCCGCCATGCCGGCAGTTGCCGGCGCTCCGGCGCCCGGCGGAAGCCACGGAGGGTGGAATGGCTCCAAGCCCGGCATGACCGGCACCTGGCAGCGTCCGCCCATGCAGGGCGGCGGCAACTGGCACAAGCCAACCCAGCAAGGCGGGGGCCACTGGAACAAGCCGCCGACGCAGGGCGGAAACTGGCATCGGCCTCCCGCACAGGGCAATGGCCATCGTTGGGGGTCGCGCCCCAACGGCCGCTGGAATGCGGGCTGGAATGCGCCCGGCGGATGGAACGGCTACCGTCAGCCAAGCTATGGCTATGTCCTGCCCAGCTACTGGATCAGCCCCAGCTACTATATCGGTAATTATGGCGCCTATGGCCTGCCTGCCCCCAGCTACGGCTATGGCTGGTCGCGCTATTATGACGATGCGGTGATGACCGACCGTTACGGCCGGGTCTACGACTATCGGAGCAACATCGACTGGGACCGCTACGAGGGCGGTTACGACGACGGCTATTATGATGACGGCTACGACAATCGAGGCGGCTACCGTCAGGACAGCGGCGTCGGTGGTGCTGCCATCGGCGCGGTCGTCGGCGGCATTGCCGGCAACCGTATCGCCGGACGGGGCAACCGGACCGCTGGCACGTTGATCGGCGCTGGCGTCGGCGCGGTCGCTGGCTATGCGATCGACAAGGCCGAAGACGATCGCCGCACCCCGCCGCCGCGCCGCGGACCGGCGCCTGGCCGCGGCTATGGCTATTCCGACGATGGCGTCACCTATTCCGGCGATTATGACGGCCGGTGGGAAGGCACCTGGTACGGCAGCGACGGATCGACCTATAGCGGCGCCTATGAGGGCAATTTCGAAGGGACTGCACGCGGTTCCTATGGCGCAGATTATGACGCGCCCGCCTACCGCCCGGCCCCGGCCTATCGGCCGGCACCGGCGCCAGTCCATGGCGGGGGCTATGTCGCCAACGGCTATTTCTATCCCGCGCCGACCGTGACGACAGTCGTAGTCCAGCCGGCGACGTCGACGACCACGACGACCACCTATGTGACGGAGCGGGTCTATTCGAAGCCCGTCGCCCGCCGCAAGGCCGTGCGCCGCACCTGCGGCTGCTAAAGATGATATAGCGGCGGGGACGATCCTCGCCGCTACGCCGGCGCCCCGTCGCTCGGACGGATGGGCGCTGCGTGTTGCGCGGCAATGCCAGTTTGTACGGGTGCGCGGCGTCCGGCCTGTAATGCCCGATCGCTGCGGTCACGACATCGGCGGAGTCAGAAGATGTCGCGCTGCTATTTGCGGAAGATTGCCGCCAGTTCGACCGGCAGAGGCGGTTCGTCGCGCTGCGCGGTAGTGCGGATCGCCAGCGTCTGCTCGTCGGGATCGAAGCGGACCCAGCCCGAACGGCTGAGCTTTTCGAGCGGGCGATAGCGGACCTTATACTGCATCCGCTGCGCGCCCTCGACCCAATAGCCAAGATAGACATAGGGCAGCCCAGCACGTGCGGCGCGCAGGATATGGTCCATGATGATGAAATTGCCCAGCCCGGGCCGATGCGCGATCTCGGTATCGAAGAAGCTGTAGATCATCGACAGGCCATCACCCTGCCGATCTGTCAGGCAGGCGCCGACCAGCTTGCCGACGCGGCCGCCAACGCCCGGTTCGCGATACTCGACGACATGGCTTTCGACCGGTGTCTGCTCGACCATGTCGGCAAAATCCATCTCGTCCATCTCGGCCATGCCGCCGCCGGGATGACGCGAACGCAGGTAGCGCTGCAGCAGCGAGAATTGCTCTTCGGTCGACCATGGCTTGCAGGCCGTGACGGTCAGGTCCTCGTTCCGGCGCAACAGCTTGCGCTGCGTGGCGTTGGGACGGAATTCATCAGCGACGACCCGTACCGAAATGCAGGCCGAGCAATCAGCACAGCTGGGGCGATAGGCGACATTCTGGCTGCGCCGAAAACCGATGCGGCCAAGCGCGTCATTCAGTTCCGACGCATTGTCTCCGGACAACTCGGTGAAAACCTTGCGCTCGCTCTTGCCCGGCAGATAGGGGCATGGGGACGGGTTGGTCACGAAAAACCGCGGGAAACGGAATGGCGCTGTCACGATTCCTCCCCCAATTCCCGACGATCATTGCCCCGATTCATGACCGGACTATGCCGTCCGCACGGGTCCATGAAAAGGCTGTTTACCACGAAAAGTTAACGGCCATTTTCCACGTCATGCGACCTCTATCGGCGCCACGTCATAGCCCGCTTCGCGCAGCGCCGCGATCAGCCGCTGCAGGTGCGCGCGATCGCGCGTTTCGCATTCGACATCGAGGCTAAGCCCCTTCGCCGGCAGGTTGGTGAAGATGCGCTGGTGCGACAGCTCCAGGATGTTGACCGCCTGCTGGTCGAAGATGCGCGCGACATGGAACAGCGCGCCCGGCCGGTCCTGCAGGATGACCCGCAAGCGCGCCAGCCGACCCGAGCGCGCCAGATCGCGCAGCAGTACATTAGCAAGCAACCGCGTATCGATATTGCCGCCGGTCAGGACCAGCCCCACATTGCGCCCAACGAACTGGTCACGGTGGCTGAGCAGCGCCGCGAGGCCAGCCGCTCCCGCCCCCTCGACCACGGTTTTCTCGATCTGAAGCAACAGGCTCAGTGCCTCTTCGAGGCGCCGTTCGTTGACCAGCAGCACGTCGTCCGCGAGCCGCTCGACGAAGCGCCGCGTCAGTTCGCCTGGCTGCTTTACGGCTATGCCCTCGGCAAGCGTGTCACCGTCGCAGGCCAGCTCCTGGTTCTTGATATAGTCGTACATCGACGGATACAGCTCGGCCTGCACGCCGATCAGCCTGATGTCCGGCTTCATCGCCCGAGCAGCCGTCCCCATCCCGGAAATCAGCCCGCCGCCGCCGATCGGGATGACCAGCGTGTCGATCTGCGGCGCATCCTCCAGCATTTCCAGCGCCACCGTGCCCTGGCCAGCAATGATGTCCGGCTCGTCGAAGGGATGGATGAAGGTAAGCCCATGCTCCTCCTCGAGCTGGCGCGCATAGGCGTTCGCGTCGTCGAACTTCTCGCCATGCAGGACGACGGTGGCGCCATGGCCCTCAGTCTGGGTAACCTTCACCGTTGGCGTCGTCTGCGGCATCACGATGGTCACGGGTACGCCTAGGCGGCGGCCGTGATAGGCAAGGCCTTGCGCATGATTGCCGGCCGACGCCGCGATAACACCCTTGGCCTTTGCGGCATCGCCCAGCGTCAACAGGCGGTTCAGCGCGCCGCGTTCCTTGTAGGCCGCGGTGAACTGCAAATTCTCGAATTTCAGATACACGTTGCAGCCGAGCATGTTCGAGAATGTCTGGCTGATCAGTGTCGGCGTATGCACGACCGATCCGGCGATGCGCAGCCGAGCGGCCAGAATGTCGTCCACGGTGACGGGCAGCGGCAGGGCGTTCTCTATTTTCGTAAGCGTGTTCATGGGGGTGCCCCCTAAACGAAAATTGTGGCGGAAGAAACTGGCACTGCCCGAAAACAGGCCCTATGCCTGGCGCTGAAACAACTAACCTACGGGGCATATGGCTAATATCGCGTTTATCGGCCTGGGCGTGATGGGCGGCCCCGTGGCGGGTCACCTGGCCAAGGCGGGACACAGGCTGACCGTCTACAACCGCTCGATCGGCAAGGCCAAGAGCTGGGCCGAGGCCTATGGCGGGCAGGTGGCGGTCAGCCCTGCCAAGGCCGCCGAGGATGCGGAGATCGTCATCAGCTGCGTGGGAACCGATGACGATCTCTCGCAAGTGACGCTTGGCCGCGACGGTGCATTCCGCACGATGCAGCCCGGAACATTGTTCATCGATCATACGACCGTATCGGCCCGGATCGCACGCCAACTGTTCGTCGAGGGCGAAGGGCGCGGCTTGCATTGCGTCGATGCGCCGGTCTCAGGCGGCCAGGCGGGTGCGGAAAACGGGCGCCTGTCAATCATGTGCGGTGGCACCGAGCCTGCTGTGGACGCCGCCAAGATCGTGATGCAGGCCTACGCGGCGCGTATCGTCCATGTCGGGGGCGCCGGCGCGGGGCAGACGACCAAGATGGTGAACCAGATCGCGATCGCCGGCATATTGCAGGGCCTTGCCGAAGCGTTGCGCTTCGCCCAGGCGGCCGATCTGGACCTCGACAAGGTGTTCGAGGCGATTTCCGGCGGCGCGGCGCAGAGCTGGCAGATGGACAATCGCTGGAAGACGATGGCGCAGGACAGTTTCGATTTCGGTTTCGCGGTCGACTGGATGCGCAAGGACCTTGGCCTGGCGCTGGAGGAAGCGCGCGCGAGCGGGGCAACGCTGCCGGTCACCGCGCTGGTCGATCAATTCTATGCCGACGTGCAGGCGATGGGCGGCCAGCGGCAGGACACAAGTGCGCTGGTGCGGAGGATGACCAAGGCATGACGGGACAGCCAGCCCCAGTTCGAGCCGGCCCGGTCGGAATCCTGCTCAGGCGCCGGCCCGACGCGGCGTGGTTTGGGGCTGCGCTGCTTGCCCTGCTGCCCCTGCCCGCGCTCGCTTCGGGCGTCATCGACAATGTGAACGGCATCGCGGTCGACACGAATGGAAAGCTCGTCCGCTTCCAGGCGCTCAAGATCGACGATGACGGGAAGGTCGAGCAACTTCTCCCCGGTCGCTATCAGGAGCCGAAGCTCAAGAAACCAAAAAAGGGCGAAGCCTGGCCCAAGGGGCTTGATTTCAAGCTCGACGCCGGCGGCAAGACACTCATCCCCGGCCTGATCGACGCGCATGGCCATGTCATGGGCTATGGCCTGTCGCTCGTCACGCTCGACCTGTCGGAAACCCGGTCGCTGGACGAGGCACAGACGAAAATACGGGCATTCGCGCAAAATAACCCCGGCTTCAAATGGATCGTTGGGCGCGGCTGGAATCAGGAAATATGGGGTCTCGGGCGCTTCCCGACCGCGGCCGAACTCGATGCGGCGGTGGGCGACATACCCGTCTGGTTGGAACGGGTGGACGGTCATGCCGGCTGGGCCAACAGCCGCGCCATCGCCGCTGCGGGCATCACCGCCGCGACGAAATCCCCGGCAGGCGGCCGGATCGAAATGGCCGGCGGCAAGCCGTCTGGCGTATTTGTCGACAATGCGATGGCCCTTGTAACCCGCGTCGTGCCCCCGCCCGCGCCCAAGGATCTCGATATCGCGTTTGAAAAGGCGCAGCGCGCGCTGATCGCGCAGGGGATCACGGCTATCGCCGACATGGGCACGCAGATCGGTGAGTGGCAGGCGTTCCGCCGCTCTGCCGATCGCGGCGCACTGCGCGTGCGGATCATGTCCTATGCGCTCGGGCTCGACAACATGACGCTGATGGCCGGGCCGGAGCCGACGCCATGGCTCTATGACGACCATCTGCGCATGGCCGGCCTCAAGCTGATCCTGGACGGAGCGCTCGGATCGCGCGGCGCCTGGCTCAAGGCCGATTACAGCGATTCACCGGGGCAGCGCGGCCTCCCCATCATCGCCGATACCCAGCTGCGCAACATCATGAGCCGCGCGGCGATGGACAATTTCCAGGTCGCGGTCCACGCGATCGGCGACGCCGCCAACAGCGAACTGCTCGACGCGATTCAGGAACTGAGCGAGACCTATACCGGCGACCGGCGCTGGCGCATCGAACATGCGCAGATCGTTGCCCCCGCGGACCTGCCGCGCTTCGGCAAATTCGGCATCATCGCGTCGATGCAGCCTGTCCATGAATCGTCGGACTGGCGCATGGCGGGTACGCGCATGGGCGAAGCGCGGTTGAAGGGCGCCTATGCCTGGCGATCGATGCTGGACAACCGCGTGCCGCTCGCCTTCGGATCCGACGTGCCCGTGGAAAGTCCCAACCCCTTCCCCGGCATCGCCGTCGCGATCAGCCGCGAGGATGCACAGGGCCAGCCGCCCGGCGGATGGATGCCGCAGCAGCGCGTCAGCTTCGAAGCAGCGCTGGACGGCTTCACGCGCCAGGCGGCCTATGCGGGCTTTGCCGAGAAGAAATTCGGCAGCCTGGTTCCGGGCCAGCGCGCCGATTTCCTGCTCATCGATCGGGATATCTCGGTCAGCCCGCCCGCCGACATCCGTTCGACCCAGGTCCTGGAGACCTGGATCGGCGGCAAGCGGGTCTATATGAAGGGCAAGTAAGCCGTCGCGGGCGCCCGCGAACTGCGGTCTTCAGCGTCAGGCGTCAGCCACTGCGTTCGCCATGCCGAGCAGGCGATCGAGTATGATGTCCTCCGCATCCTCCATGATGCGATCGATCAGCTCGCGGACGGTCGGTATGTCCTGGATCAGCCCCTGCGCCATGCTCGCGCCCCATATCCCGTGCTCGGTGTCACCAGTGCCCAGGCCGTCGCGCCCCCGTGTGCCGGCGACGAGGTGGCGCACGCTCTCGAACGGTTCGCCCGTCGCCTCGATCGCCAATATCTCGCGGCTGATGCTGTTGCTGGCGACCCGGCTCGTGTTGCGATAGCTGCGCAGGATCAGCTCGGTCGCCCGCTCGTCATTATCGACCATGGCTTGCTTGAAATTATCGTGCAGCGGGGCCTCCTGCGTCGCACAGAAGCGGGTGCCCATATTGATGCCGACGGCGCCCAGGGCGAGCGCGGCGACCAGCCCGCGCCCGTCAGCGAAGCCGCCGCTCGCGATGACGGGAATCTGGACCTTGTCGACCGTGGCCGGGATCAGGACCAGGCCGGGAATGTCATCCTCGCCGGGATGGCCGGCGCATTCGAATCCGTCGATCGAGATGACATCCACCCCCATGCGTTCGGCCGACAAAGCGTGGCGGACGGCAGTGCATTTGTGGATGACGCGCACGCCATGCGCCTTGAAATCCGCGACATGCTCTTCGGGCCGATAGCCCGCCGTCTCGACGACGGTGACGCCGCCTTCGATGATGGCGCGCCGATACTCGGCATAGGGCGGGGGCGTTATCGTCGGCATGATCGTCAGGTTCACGCCGAACGGCCGATCGGTCATGGTGCGACACCGCGCGATTTCCTGGGCCAGCGCCTCGGGCGTAGGCTGCGTAAGGGCGGTCAACATGCCCAGCCCGCCGGCATTGGAGACGGCCGCGACCAGTTCCGCCCTGCCGATCCATTGCATCCCACCCTGGACGATCGGGTGTTCGATACCGAACATCTCGGTAAAGGCGGTCCGCACGATAATTGTCTCCCGTTGAGTAGATTCGGTCGATCAGATGCCCGGCATCGTCGCGGGCGCACCGTCCGATTGGCGCTGCGCCCACACGGATGCGCGGCGGCCGCCATCGGCATAGATGATCTGGCCATTGAGCGGCCGCGATACCGGCGAGGCCAGAAAGGCGATCGGCCATGCTTGGTCGCGCGGATCGCTGATGCTCCCGCCCTCGGCGACGATCTTGGCCTTGAGCTCCGCCTCGGTACCGAAGGCGGACTGCGACAGCATCGGCGTGTTCACCACGCCAGGCGCTATGACGTTGATCCGCAGATCGCGCTGTTCGGCCAAGTCCCGCATCGCTGCGCGAACCCAGCTGTTCACCGCCCGCTTGGAAAGGGGATAGCCGTCGAGCAGATCCGGGCGCGCCCTGATCCAGGCAAGGGCCTCATCGAAACCCGGCTGGCGGATCAGGGGCAGCAACGCGCGATACTGCTCCATCCATTCATGTCCCGTGCCGGACGACACGCAGACAATCGCCCCACCCGGCAGGATCCTGTCCAGCATGGAGTCCGTGAAATATCGCGTACCGACATAGTTGATGGTGAAAATCGCCTCATGCGACAGCCCCGACCCGGAGGATACGCCGGCGACATTGCACAGCGCGTCGACCGGCGCGTCGACCCGATCGACCGCGCGGGCGATCGATCCGGGATCGGACATGTCCATGGCGATCCGTTGGTCGCCCGGCGCATCGGCAGGGGCACGATCGATAGCGATCACATAGCCGCCCAGACCCATTATCAATTCGGCCGTGGCCCGCCCGATCCCCGATGCCGCGCCCGTGACCACGACCCGCCGCCCTGTAAAGTCAAACATGGCTCTGGCTTCCTTTCGCGGACCGGCCGGGAAACGCGCTGCTGACCCTGATCATTCCGCCTGGTCCTTCGATAGCCTGGGGATGGCGAACAGAAGGACCAGCGTCACGAGGCTGCACAGCGCGAGCACCAGATAGGTCGCAGTATAAGCGCTGTCCGACGGATAACGGGCGTGGCCATCGGCAGCGACGACCATGGACGTGGCCAATATATAGGCGGTCATCTGCGAACTGATCGCCTGTCCCATGGCGCGGACGACCTGGGTCAGACCGGTGGCCTCGCTGACCCTGTCGGCCGGGGCGACCTGCATGATGATGCGCGGCCCGAGCGCGAAGATCAGGGTTGCGCCCGGCCCGAGGACGAACAGCATCATCAGCGACGTCACGACCAGGGAATGATGGTTGAACGCTGTGAAAAGCCAACCGATCAGCATCGCAAAGGCACCGAAGATCAGCACCTTGCGGATCCCGATCCTGACGGCGATCGACCCGCCCCATATGGCCGAAAGGAAGTTGATGCCACTTCCAGGCAATTTGATAAGCCCGGTGGTGGCCGCCGCCAGCCCGAAGCCGACCCCAGTCCACAGCGGCTGCTGGAACATGGGCATCATGACCAGCGGGAACATCATCGGGCCGAGCGCAGTGAAGAAGACCGCGAGATTGCCGAGCAGGATCGTGCGATTCGTGAACAGGCGGATATCGATGAGCGGCTCGGGCGTGCGCAGTTCATGCCACACCCAGACGGTCAGCATCAGGATGCCGGCAAAGATCAATCCCCATGCCAGGCCCTTTTGGACTGACGACAGGAAGGTAAATCCAAGCAGGGCGCCGCCGGTCCCGGCCGCCAGCAATACGGCGCCGAGCCAGTCGATCCGCAAGGCCCTTTCGCGATAGGCCTGGGCTGCGGGCACGAAGGCCACGACGAGACCGATGGATAGCAGCGCCGTTACCACCGTGATGGCGAAAAGCGCCTGCCAGGGCAGGTAATCGACCACGAACCCGCCGATCAGAAATGCCAGGCCGGAGCAGACCGAATAGCAGGCACCCAGCATCGCGACGCCCCGGGTGATGGAGGCTTCCGAGGTCATGTTTTCGCGCAGGATGCCGTAACCGAGCGGCAGAATTGCCATGGTGACGCCCTGCAGCCCACGGCCCGCCACGATCACCCAGAGATTGTCGGCAAGCGCGCTGATGAGCGATCCTACCACGGCGACCGCCAGCAGGATCAGCACCACCCGGCGGCGCCCAAACATGTCGCCAAGCCGGCCACAAATGGCCGCGCTGGCCGTCGCGGTGAGCGTGAACGCCGTCACCAGCCAGTTGACCATCACCGGATCGCCATATTGCCGATACAAGGTGGCGATGGCCGACGTGATCATGTTCGATTCTAGCGAACAGGTGATCTCTGCCGCGACGAGCGCGAGGAGCATGGGCCAATGACGTTTGCGTCCCGCCGGCCCTGCGACCGGAAGACCCGGACTGTCGCCGGTCATACCCATGATCCCCTCGCGCGCACCGGGATCAAAACCGCTTCAGCACGGACGCGCCGAAACTTCTGGGTTCGCCGGGAACCACGACGCTGTAGCCCAGCGTGCCGTCGAGCGACAACGATCCCGCGAGATATTTCTTGTCCGCCAGATTTCGCCCGTAGACCGAAATGTCGATGTCGGCATTCTCGAGCTTGACCGTGATCTTGCCGTTGAACAGGCCATAGCCCCTTTGCGTGACCGGGCCCAGAAGCTGGGATTCCGGCGCCAGCACGATCCTGCTGCGATAGGCATAGTCCAGTTGGCTGACGACCTGACCGAAGCCGGTATCGGCAACGTGATTGAGGCCGATCGATCCCGAATGCTTGGGGACGGCGAAGGGCTGTCCCGACAGGTCGAGCGGACCGTCCATGTAGCGCTTGTAGCGCGGCTGGGTGTAGGCGTAGGTGCCGCTGAGGGTCAGCCCGTCGGTCAGCTTGCCGGTAATTTCCGCCTCAATGCCCTTGATCTTCACCCGTGCCGCATTCTGGATGATATTCACCGTGGTGCCGGTAACAGGATCGATCGCGCGGGCCGAACGCTGCACATCCTTGTAGTCGTCATAATAGGCGGCCAGATTGGTCCGCAGGCGCCGGTCGAAAAATTCGCCTTTCAGGCCCACTTCATATTCCAGCGCGATTTCCGGTGCGAACGCCGAATAGGCCAGCGCATTGGCGCCCTTCACATTGAACCCGCCGGCACGGAAGCCGCGCGATACCTTGGCGTAGATCATCGTCGATGGCTGCACCTGATAGCTGGCTGACAGCAGCCAGGTCGGTTCCTTGAACGTCGTGCCCAGGCTCGCGCGGCAGATCGCCGGATCGTCCCGCACGATGACGGGCACGTCACACAGGAACGCATTCTGGGCGCGGTTGAAAATGGTCGAATCCGCGTAGCCCCCCCGGCGATCCCAGGTGTATCGACCGCCCGCCGTCAAGGTCAATTGTTCGGTCGCATGGAAGTTGCCCTGCGCGAAGAAGGCCAGACCCTTGTTGACCGTGAGGCCGGACGGACGACTGGGCGTGGACCCGCTGCTCAACGGCCGCTGGAAGCTGTTGTTGGAGATTTCATAACCGCGCTCGTAGCTGCCGTAGACGCCGGCCACGCCGTCGATCTTGGACCCGCGATACAGAAGTTGCAGTTCCTGGCTCGCGAACTTGGCCCGCGTGGTCTGCAGCACGTCGATCAGCGTAACGGGCGTTCCGTCCAGATCCTCGCGCGTCTGGCGCACATAATGTTGGAACCCGGTGATGGAGCGCAACGACAGGGAGTCCGATAGGGTCCAGTCGATATTGGCAGACAGCTGTGGACCGCGGAAGGTCGACCGATCCGGCGTCGTGCTGTTCGTATCGTAGAAGCCGACGTTGCGATAGGTGGCGAACGCCGTCGCCGCCTGGGCGCGGGCATCGGCTGACGGGGTCGTGAACGGCGCGGCCAGGCCCAGGAATATCGCCGTTTCGTTGAGAACCAAGCCATATTGGGGAGCGCTGGGATTGATGCCCGCAAGGCGGAAGGCACCGCCGCCATTATCATTGTCCATGTAAGAGGCGGCAAGCTTGATCGTCAGATTTTCGGTCGGTTCGAGCAGCAGCTTGGCGCGGACGAAATAGGATTCCTCGTCGCCGATCCGGTCGCCGATACGGTTGTAGGAGTAGCCGTGCGACCATGTGCCGTTGCCAACGATGCGCAGCGCGACCTTCGTTGACAGCGGCAGGTTGGCGATGGCCTGCAGTCCGTAACTGTTGCGATTGCCGATCGATGCCTGGACCTGACCGCCAAATTCGTAAGTCGGATCGTTGGTGACGATGCTCAGCGCGCCGCCTGTCGAGTTCCGGCCATAGAGCGTCCCCTGCGGGCCGCGCAGCACTTCTATACGGTCGATATCCACCAGGTTCTGGCGCAGCCCGTATGTGCGGGGCAGGTTCACGCCGTCGATATAAATGCCCACGGTCGGGTCGGAATTCATCGTGACGGTGCTGGCCTGCTGGCCGCGCAGGCCGATCGACAGGGTGCCGGCCGGATCGCTCTGGGCGCGCTGGAAGTTGAGGCTGGGCACCACATACTGAATGTCCTGCGGGTTGCGGATCTGGCGGTTTTCCAGCGAGGCGGCAGTCAGCGCGGAAACGGCGACAGGAACCGTCTGCAGATTTTCGGAGACGCGCCGCGCGGTGATCACGATTTCGTCAAGGCCCTGCTCGCTGGCCTGGGCATCGTCGGTAGCCTGAACCTGAGCCTGGGCGACCATGCCCGTCATCAGGCCATGGGCGAGCAGCGTCCCACTCAACAGCTTTGCGATGTTCTTCATAAACCCCTCCATTATGCGATAGCTTTTGATGCGCCGATCAATCGATCGGCGTGAACGATGGCAGCCACACATCCTCGTCCTGCTGGAAGATGACGCGCACGCGCTGGCCGATCGCCACCGACGCCGGATCGACCCCGACGATATTGGTCATGATCTGGATGCCGGGATCTTCGTCCAGCGTGACGATGGCGATGACATAGGGCACCGGCAGTCCGACGCCCCAAGGCTGCACGTTGATCGTAAAACTGTAGATGCGCCCCTGCCCGGCAGTAGCCTGCGGCGAGAGCGTCTGGTTATGGCACCGGAAGCAGACCGGCTGTGGTGGATGCACCCAGGCCCGGCAGGCGTCGCATCGCAGGACCCGTAGCCGCCCGTCCGCACCTGATGTCCAGAAAAACCGGCTGACCTCATCCACCACCGGCAGCGGGCGCTGATAGGATGGCGTCACCTTCGAACCGACTGCCGATTTGCCTGCATTGGCTTCGCTGGCCATGAGATCAGTCCTTCACCAGCAACATGCAGCCGCACTTCGGCCCGCCGCCCATGGCGACGACTGCAGTCGAAAGATCGCGGGGCAACTGCCGCGCACCGGCCGCGCCGCGCAGCTGGAGCACCGCCTCATGCGCGAAGCCGAACCCATGGGTCCGGCCCGCCGACAGCTGCCCTCCATGTGGGTTGATCGGAAACGAGCCGTCCCGACCGATCCTGTGACCGCCTTCGATGAAGGCCCCGCCCTCGCCGACCCCGCACAGGCCCAGCGCCTCGATCCATCGCAGGGTCAGGAAACTGAACCCGTCATATAAGAGGGCGACGTCGATATCCCCAGGCTTGAGATCCGTGGCCGCCCACATGCGCTGCGCCGAATCGAACGCGGCACCTCGGGCTATGTCGAACTTCGCCCAGCTCGCGTCGCTGTGCAGAGCACCGCTGATCGCCTCGATACGCAGGGGTCGGGATTTCGTATCGCGCGCGGCATCGTCGGCCGACAGGATCAGCACCGTCGAGGCATCCGTCGGCGCGTCGCAGTCGAACAGGCACAGCGGTGTCGAGATCATGCGCGCGCCCATATAATCATCCAGCGACATAGGATCGGTGAAGATCGCCTTTGGATTGAGCCGGGCGTTGTTGCGCTGAACCAGCGCGACCTGCGCCAGTTGCTCGCGAGTCGTGCCATATTGCGTGAAATGGCGCTGTGCATGGAGTGCAAGCCAGTTGACGGCCGATGGCGCATCGAACGGGTGTATCCACTGGAAGTCTCCCCCCGCCCTCGGCCGTTCGACGGAGGCCACGGTATTGGCATAGCTGCGGCCGCCCGACCCCTCCTGCACAGTGCGGAAGCACAGAACGTGCCGTGCCAGGCCCGCCTTGATCGCAGCATAACCGTCGATGATCGGCTGCATCTGCACGGGACCTTCGCCGCCACCGGAGAACCAGTTCAACCTGAAGCCCATCGCTTCCTTGAGCGGCATCAGCCCAAAGGGCGCGAAGCCGGGTTGATCCGGCCGATAGCCCGGGAAGGAGGAAAGGCCGTCAATATCGGCCACCGACAGACCCGCGTCGTCGAGCGCTTCCTTCACCGCGTCGATGGTCAGCGCCAGCGCGCCACGCGCCACGCGCTTGCCTACGTCGGACTGGCCGACACCGGAGATGACGACATTGCGCTCGGCCATTACTCAAATCCGCTCGATGTCCAATGGGTCCGCAAGACGCGCCTAGAGGGTCACGCCGCCGTCGATGGTGATGGTCTGCCCATTGATGAACGCGCCCGCAGGCGAGGCCAGGAACAGCGCTAGGCCGCCCATGTCCTGCATCGTCCCGAAACGGCCCAACGGCGTACGGGCGATCCAGTCGGGGCCCTGGCTTTCGGTGATGCCCGCGTTCAGCCGCGAAGGAAACCAGCCCGGCGCGATCCCGTTTACCGCGATCTTCCGGTCGGCGAGCCCACGCGCCATGATCCGGGTGAGATGCTCGACCGCTGCCTTCGACGCGCCATAAGCGGCGTTGGCGGCATTGGCTTGACGCGCGCCGACCGAGCTCAAATTGATGACGCGCGACCAGTTGGCATCGCTAGCACCGCGCGTGAGCGCCGGCAGCAGCTTCTGCACCAGAAAGAAGGGCGCCTTGAGGTTGAGGTCGAACACGCGGTCGAACCGGTCTTCGGGGAAGGCGTCGATCGGGGCATACCAGCCGGTACCGGCGTTGTTCACGACGACATGCAGTTCAGGGCAGCGCTCCGCTATCTCGGCAGCGAGAGCACTCACACCCTCCGTGGATGACAGGTCGCCGACGACCGGCACGCAATGGCCAAGTTTGGAAATTTCGGCCGCCACGGCGTTCAAGCTGTCGGCCTTGCGCGCGACGATGAAGACATTGGCGCCATTAGCCGCAAAAGCCGTGGCGATCATTCGCCCGATACCGCTACTGCCACCGGTGATAACGATATTGCGACCGGCTACGCTGAACAGCGTTTCGATCCTGCAGCTGGCGGCGGCTTCATCCATGATCGTCCTCTCCCTGGCTCGGCGCCGCAGCGTCGTCCGATTGCGCCGGACCATAAAGGCCCAGGCGCCAATGTCAAACCTTTAATATCTACATATTCAGATGGACGATCCGACCTATAGAGAGTTTCTCGTCGCCAGCGATCGTAAATTGGGCTCAAATGGCTTTCATTCGTCGCGGGGCGTCCGCATCTTGACAAAGTTGCATTTCATATATCTAGACAAATGAACAACAGGCGGCTGTGTCGCGAACCGAATGGAGAAGATGTGGGCGGCAGCTTTGCAACGATCAGCATTGAGCAGCGAGGCGAGGTGGATATTCTCACCCTCAACCGCCCCGATCGACTGAATGCCTTCACCCTTCCGATGATCGCGGAGCTTCTCGCCTATTTCGGCGGGGTTGGCAGCAGCTCCGCACGGGTCGTGATCCTGCGCGGAGCCGGGCGGGCCTTCTGCGCGGGTATGGACCTCGATCGCGAAGGGCGGAGCGACGACAAGATTCCGCAGTTGATGGAAATTCAGCAGTCGCTCAGCAGCATCGTGCTGGCGATGCGGCGATGTCCGCAGCCGATCGTGAGCCTTCTGCATGGCGCTGCTGCGGGCGGCGGCTTCGCTCTGGCGCTCGCCACGGACGTGCGCCTCGCAGCGCCGGACCTTCGCCTGATCCCCAGCTTCGTCCATATCGGCCTGTCGGGATGCGATGTCGGCACTTCTTATTTCCTGCCGCGTCTAGTCGGGCGATCGCTGGCCGCTGAAATCCTGATGACGGGTCGCACCCTGGCCGCGGACCGCGCGCTGCGTGCCGGCCTGGTCTCGGACATCGTGCCGGCCGAGGATATGCTGGAAGCCGGCATGGCGATCGCCGCCGACATGCTCCGCGCCTCCCCCATGGGCCTGCGCATGACGAAGGACGTCCTCAACCTCAACGAGGATGCGGCGAGCCTGGAGGTCGCCGTGGCAATCGAAAACCGCACGCAAGTACTGTTGGGCCAGACGATGGATCTGAAGGAAGGGATCGCCGCGTTCCGCGAAAAGCGGGTTCCCGCCTATATGGGTCGATGATGCGACGGTCGGCTTTGCCGGCCCGCGCGCGCGCCGATGCGGGAAGAGATCGCAAAGCCCGGCATCGCACGCTATGGTCTGCCGCCACCGCCATGGATAGCTTATGACCATATTGCCGACCCTTTCCACCGACCGCAAACTGGATGAAGGATCGACGTCCGACATGGTCGCGTCGATCATCCGGAGCGAGATCGCCAGCGGCCGGATGGCGAGCGGGACCAAACTGCCCAAGGAGCGGGACCTGGTCGATCATTTCGGCATTTCCCGTCCGACGCTGCGGGAAGCGCTGCGCATTCTCCAATCCGAAGGCCTGTTGGCGGTGACGCGCGGCAATGGCGGCGGCGCGCGCGTGATCGTGCCGGAGCCGCGCCGCCTTGCCGATTATGCCGCAATGTCGCTGCGGATGCGCAAGGCCAGTTTTCGCGATACGCTGGAAATCCGCCGTTTGCTGGAACCCGCCGCGATCGCCCGCCTCGCCCGCCGGCCCAATCGCGAAGTGATCGGGCGACTGGCGCAGATCGCCGCGGCGCAGGTCTATTGCGCGGAGGATCAGGCGCGATGGGCGGACTATGAACTGGAATTCCGCCGCGTCCTGCTCGAAAATTGCGACAGCGAACCGCTGCGCCTGTTCGGGCTGGTGCTTGATGGCCTGATCACCGAGCAATGGAGCCGCCTCAGCCGCGAGGTTCCCACGCATAAATATGCCGTGCCGGAACGCTCCTATGGCGCGCGGACCAAGGCGCGGACCGTAGAGATGATCGACGCCGGCGCCGCAGAATCGGCCGCGCGTGAATGGGCCCAATATCTGGACGATTACGAAAAGGGCGTCCTGCGCCATGGCGGGCCGGGCCTGTTGCTGGATTATGAGGCGGATGGCGAGAGTGCGCCGGCCGCGGACGCCGCGAGCCGGTCATCCGAGAGCAGGTAGGCGACGGCCTCGACCATCAAGTCCGCCTAGAGTACGCCGCCCGCCTGGTCCATTGCGTCCTCGAATGTCTCGGGCAGCGGCGGAGGAACCGGCTTGTCGCACCCTACATTTTTCATATGGGCCCGCAGCGCATCCATGCGCCCCAGCCGCCAGCGCGCGAGCGGTACGCCCAGCGGGCGGAACTCTGACCTGTCGAACAGCTCCACGACATAATCCTCGCACAGGCGATCGACCTGATCGAGCGAGAGCATACCAAGGTTCATGACCATCGGCCGTCCCGGTACGCCGTCGCGCCCGCGCACGAGATCGGTCACGAACAGGCCGCCGCGCGGGTCGACGAGCACGACGTCCGCCTCGGACGCATCGATCATCCGGTGGCTCGCGGCATAGGGAGCGACGAATTCATGTGTTCGCCACACCAGCCATGCGCTGGTCAGGCCCGTCACGACGAGGCCGATAAAAAGCGGCCGCAACGCTTCCTTCGACCGCAGCCGCATCCACCCCAGGCCGGCCAGCAGGCAGAATGGCCCGATATAGCCATGGGCATAACGGAAGCCCCAGCCATAGCCCTGCGCCAGCGCCAGGACGCAACCCGCCAGGCAGCCGAGCGCCAGTGGCAGCGCGATCTCCTGCCCCCGGATCGCCGCGCGCCACCGCATCGCGCCGATGCCGAGCACAGCCAGCGGCACCATCAATATGTCGTTCCACGCCGCAAATCGCGTCAGGTTAACCAGTGGCTGCCATTTGTCGCCAAGGCGGGTGAACAGGCTCCCCACCTTGTCCACCACGCCGGCTGAGGGGCGCACGTCCATCGCCGGACCGAGCAGACCGGCAAGGTAATGGGGCCACAGCTTGGCCCAGAGAATGACGATCAGAATCAGGATTGCGATGTGGAAGGCCGCTTGCAGCCAACGCCGCCCCAGCAGCATCCACAGAATGAACGGGCCGATGAAGAGCGGGGGGAAATGCCATTGGTGCAGTCCCGCCGCCAGGATCGCCACGATACCCGCCACGCCATGTCCCAGCTTCCCGCCGCGCAGGACCAGCGCCAACCAGACGAGGTTGAGCGCGAAATGCCCCGTCATGGCATAGGGCGTCATCGCCGTGACCCATAGCTGGGTGGACGAGAAGGCGAGCAGCAGCGTAACCCAGACCGCGTCCGAGCGTCCGGGCATGAGGTGCAGCGCGATCCGCCAAAGCGCTATGAAGCCCGTGACGAGCAGCACCGGCCCCGCCAGATTGGGATCACCGATGCGCCAGAAAAATGCCTGCAAGGCGCTGTTTACGGGCAGATAGGCCGCCGTCCAATAATCCGCAGCCCCGAAGGGCGAGAAGAATTCGGGCATGATCGCCCGGCGATAGGCTTCCCATTCCACCGGGATCGGCCGGGACAACATGCCCTCTCGCATATAGGCGGCGGCGAAACGCGCGACCTCTTCGTCGCGGGATATGGCGTAATTCTGGAACAGGGAATAATGGCCGGCCCAGGCGGCAAGCCCCATCAGCACGATGAAGGGAATGACGATCCGCGCGCTCGGCTCGGGGAGGGAAAAGCCTCGCCCCTCTGCGAAGGGCGCAGCGAGCGCGATCAGCACAAGCGCGCCGAGAAGCACGGGGAAGTCCTGGTCGAGGAACAGAATGACCGGCAGGCTGATGCCCTGCCGCCAGGTCACATGCCACACGAATGTCGCGCCCAGCCACAGCGCCAGGCCGATCGCTCCGCCCAGAAACAGCCCCCGCGCCGATACCGTGCGCGGTTGCATCAGCCGTCCTTCAGGAGGAGTCGGTTCACGAACAGGCCGTCCATCTCCACCAGCAGCGGAAAATGGCCCTTATTATTGGCGAACAGCGCGCTCGGCGCGAAGCCGCGGGCGTCGAGCCAGTCGATCATGTCAGCATAGCCTGTGCCGCCATCATAGATCGGGCGCACGGCCAGTTCGGTCTGGACACCCGCCATCCGCGCCAGCATGGCACCCGCGCCGCCGCACACGGCCATGTCATGCCCTTGCGTATCCATCTTCAGGAACGGGCGGGCAAAGCCATATTGATCGGCAAGGTCGGCCAGCAGCGTGTCGAGGCGCCTGCACTGCATCTCCACGGTGCGCACCACCAGGTTGCGATCGGCAAAGATCGCATCCTGTGCGCCCGATGGGCTTTTCAGCGAACTGAACTGGTCTGCTGCCATGATGTTGAAGCTTGCCGGCCCGTCAAAGTCCGAGAGCGCCAGGTTGAAGACCTGCCACGACCGGTCGCCCTCCGCCTTCTTCGCCAGCTGAGCGAATATGTCGGGATTGGGCTCGAAGGACAATATCGTGCCGCCAAAGCCTGCATCCTTGCGCAGCATGGTCGCATATTGGCCCCGATTGGCCCCGACATCGAACACGCAATCGACCGCGAAGGCGGACAGAAACTGGCGCAGCGCCCTGATCTCCGGATATTGATGGATGCGCCCGGCCAGCGCCAGCCGCACGGCAAGCGCGCGCTCGCCCAGCTCGCGCTTGTAACGGCTCATGCCCGTCCCGCCGATACCGCGCGATAGATGTCCAGCGTCACCTTGGCCATGCTCGTCCAGTCGCCTGCTTCCTCGCCATGAGCGCGCGCCCGCGCACCCATGGACTGCCTGATGGCCCCGCTTTGGATCAACGGCAAGAGCGCTTGGCCGAGCGCCGGCGCATTTCCCGCCGGGACGCGCGCGGCCACGCCATTGGGCAGCGCCGCGAACATGCCGGCATCGGACGTCACCATCGCCTTGCCATGATGGAGTGCGGACAGGAAGGCGCCGCTGGAATCGATGTGGCGATAGGGAAAGGCGATAATGTCGGCCCGGATCATATGGGCGTCGAGTCGCTGTTCGCTCAGGAAACCGAAATCCGTGACGAGACGGTCGATGAAGCCCGTCCGTTGCGCCATCGCGAGCAGAGGAGCGACGTCCATGAACGGTTTGCCCGCGATCGCGAGTTCGAAAACAAGGCCCTGTCGCCACAGTTCCACACATGCCTCGACCAGCACGTCCAGGCCCTTGTAGGGACGTATCGTGCCGAAAAGGAGAATTCGCGGAAAGCGCGGGGGCGGCAGTGCCGCAAGGTCCGCAGCCCCTGCCGCAGCCAGCCGCATGGGCGGATGCGGCGTCACGTAGATGCGTGCCGGATCGACCCCTTGGGCCACGAGGGCCGTCCGGGTCGGGTCGCCATGAACGATCAGCGCATCGAAAACTTCGAGCAGGGCGCGATAGCCCCTGCCCTGGAGCCCGCTGTCGGCATGATAGGCGTCGGCGTTATGAACCGTGTGAACCAGACCCGCTCTTCCCTTCAGCCGCCGCAGCAACAGCGCGTCAACGGGTGCGAGCGGCAACCATTGGCTGTGGATGACTGCTGCGTCCGCCAGCGCATCGATGTCGCCGAGCGCACAGGTGGCGGCATATTCCGCCGCCTTGGCGAGCCGGAACGCGCGCCCCTCGCCCAGCCGCTTCCGCAGTGCTTCGCTGCGACGGAAGAAGCGCGGCGCATAAGCATAGTTTTCCGGCTCGATGGCGTCGGTCGCGCGCATCGGGCGCCCATATAGGGTGACGCCAGCTCCTTCCGCTGCCAGCGCTGCGCACAGGCTGTCGTCATATCGCCCGGTGAAGAGCGAAGGGTCCAGCATGGCTATCTTCATGGCCCGACAAGGCGCCGCAGCGACAGCAGGTGAAGCGCTGCCGCCAGGAGCAGCGTAAGCATCAACAGCGTCAGAAATGCGTTGTCGAACCGCGTCAGACCGAACAGGGCCGCGACGGGAACGCTCAGCAGCGATCCGGCGAGCAGCGGCAGTGACCTTGCCAGCAGGTGCGGGAAGCGCCCGAGCGCACCCTGTACATAAACCGACACGCAGACCAGCGCGAGCGCGAGCAAGGCAAGGTCGATCAGGACCAGTCCGGTGCGGTCGATGCTTGCATGGCCATTGAACAGCAGCAGGAAAAGACGCTCGCCGACCAGCAGAAGCACCACCGACATGGCCAGCGCGAAGGCCATGGATACGGTCAGCGTCCGGCCGAGCAGCTGGCGCAGTCGCGCTCCGTCATTGGCGTGGACGGCGCGCGTTATGCGCGGCAGCGCGGCCTCGGTCACGGCGCGCACCAGCATCGACAGGCCGCGCGACATCTTGAAGAAGAAGTCAAAGATCAGCATCGGCCTAGCATCGGACGTCGCCAGCGCGATGGTGAAATAGGGGGCGTTATAGGCGATGATGTCCGACAGGGTGAAGGCGGCCGACGCTCCGATATCGCGCAAATAATGCCGGCGGACGTGCCCCCCGCCGACGCGGAAGGCGAACCAGTGCCGCGCCTGCATCGCCAGCCGCTGGTGGACACGCGAGATCGCATAGCCGATGACGAGGACGCTGGCCGCCAGTTGCAGCGCAACCGACAGACGCGGATCGAGACCCGCCAGAATCGCAAGCAGCAGCCCGATCGTCACGACACGACGCATACAGTCGAGCCCTTCCCAAAGGAAATTGCCGTCGACGGCAGCCAGAGCGCGCTTGGCAAGCAGAGCCGGCAGGTTGAGACAGGCCGACAGGAAGAAAAGCAGGAACAGCGCCGGCGCCCCGGTGTCGAACCAGCCAGCCCCCAGCGCGACGAGCAGCACCGCCGTCCCCGCCAGGATCAGCGCGCCCAGAAACAGGAACAGGACTCCCATCTCTTCGAGCCGGAAACTGCCTGCCTCTCCCGCCTCTCCTGCTGCGCGCCCCAGCCAATGCCGGCGCAACCGCGCGTAAATGATGCTGGTCAGCCCGAATTCAGCCGAAATGGTGAAGTTTCCGAAGGCGACCAGCAGCAGGAAGGACTGGAATTCGGTGATCGGCAGGATGCGCACGAACACGAAGGTGATCGCAAATCCCCAGATCAGCACCAGTGCGACATTCGCCAGCTTGACGAGGGCGAGGACGCGCGCAGACCCCTCCAGCCGAGCGAGAGCGCTCACCGTGCCAGCGGCTTTCGCGCGCGAAACAGGCGGTCGCCGAGCGCATGGGATTGCCGCACGTCCGGGTCGATCGATTCCGCGTCGATCTCTTCGAGATCGAACCCTGCGGCACGGATCCGGTCGGCGAAATCGTGGCCATATTGGCGGACATGGTCCCATTGGCCGAAGCGCCGCTCGCGCTCCCGCGCTGGCATGGCGTAACTGCCATCCTCGGTTGGCCGGTCCCACAGCGGGACGATCAGCCAGGCCTCGCCGCCGGGCTTCAGCGCGCGCCGGATGTTGCGCAGCACAGCCGCGTCGTCGGGCACATGCTCCATCACATGGCTGGCGTAGAACAGGTCGTAGCGATCCGTATCGGCGAGCGCCATCAGATCGACTTTGGCCATATTGGGGACGGTGTAGCGAGCGGGGTCGAGATCGGCCGGCGTGTAGTCGACAGCGGCGGAAAAGCGCCTGACGAGGCTGGCTTCGTTGGGCGCCATGTGCAGGATGGCGCCATCGCCAGGCACGGTCAGGCGATCATGTGCGATCAGCCAGTTCATAAGCCTCTCGCGCGGCGACGCGCCGCATTCGGGGCATCCCCATTGTGCATTGCCGCCATAGCGGAAGAAACCGACCACCGCCTGACCGCAGGCCGGGCATTCCCGGCTGCGCGGCACGCCGGCTGCCTTGCACAGATGAAGCCAGGTGCGGGTCAGATGCTTGCCGGCGGCCTTCGCCACCCGCTGGAGGGTAATCACATGAGGCTCCGTGCGGCAGATGTCCGGCCTATACAATATTGCCGCGTTTTGGCGAGCGCGGATATCGGCGGGATCAGCGCGACTTGGCGGGGCTCCATGTCGTCACCGTCCGGCCTGCCATCGCCTTCGCCACGCCTTGCATGGTCGCCGCATAGGCGACCAATATATCGACGAGCGCCGCCAGCGGGCCACCCTTCGTGCGCGCGCCCGTCCAGATGGCGAGCACTGCGAAGATGCCGAGCATCATGTATAATGCCGGGGAAATGCGCATTGCCAGCGCGCCCGCCGACACTGCGCCGGTCAGGATGAAAATGCCCCCGAACCAGCGCACGATCTTGCGCGACGCATATTTGAAGCGGTCGAGCGCCGCCATGCGCCGCAGACCCGGTCGCAGATGCCGGTGCGTATGCCAGGCGCGGGCGGCGATTCTCACCTTGCGCCGATACTCGTCCGCGCGGGCGGTAACGAGCCGCTCGCGCGCGATGACGTCCTTCGCCTTGACGAGGCGCCGGCCGGCGAAGACCACCGCCATCGACACGGTCAGATCGTCCAGGACGTCATCGGGGAAATCGGGATAGAGGCTTCGCCTGATCGAGAAGATCGATCCGTCGGCGCCCATGACGTTGCCGGTACGCGCCTCCTCATCCTTCAGCCGCTCCTCGATGCGCCAGTAGAGCGAGCCGACCTGTGCCGTCGCCGATACGTCCTCGCCCATATAATGGAGCGACCCCAGCACGCCGCCAATGTCGGGATCGGCATAGCGGGACAGAAGATTGTCGATCGCATCCCTGTCCAGCAGCACGTTGGCGTCGGTGAAGATCAAGATGTCGCCGCGCGCGCGGGCAGCCAGTTGCTTCATGCCATGTGCCTTGCCGTTGCGCCCCGGCCCCCTCACCAGCCTGGCCAGATCACCCTGCCCCTCGATCAGCGCAGCGGTGCCGTCCGACGATCCGTCGTCGAAGGCCAGGATTTCGAGCGAGGGATGGCGCTGCTTCAGCATCGCCAGATTGGCCAGCTTGTCGGGCATGGCGGCGGCTTCGTTATAGGCGCAGAAGAGAAGCGATGCGCTGGGGACCGGTCCGGACTGCGGCGCTTCCGGCTTCGTCGCGATCAGGCGCAGGATCATCGGATAGGGCAGGAACGGCCATGCGACGGCGATCAGCGAGATCAGCAGGACCAGCGCCAGGATGAGGTCGGTGCGGTCCATCAGCAGATCGCCATTCTACCCCGGCGGAGGCTAGGCGCCGGCCGACACGCGTCTTGCCACATAGAAACGCCCCCCCAGATGCTTCGCGCGTCCGGGCCCCGGCCTCCGCCGGGATGGTAGGGATCGGAGCTGGCGACAGTGGAATTCGTCATCAATATGCCTTGCTGTGCACCAGCACTCCGACGGTCGCGAAGATGATCCTCAAGTCGCGCCAGATCGACCACTCCGTCACATATTCCAGATCCGATTGCAGCCGGTCGATCAGGTCCTGATGGTCGTCGGTCGCGCCGCGATGCCCGCGCACCTGGGCCAGGCCCGTCATGCCGGGCTTGATGCAATGGCGCTCCCAATAGCGGGCATCCACTTCCCAATAAAGGCTGTCGCCTGCCTTGGCCGCGGCGGCATGAGGTCGCGGGCCGACGACGCTCATGTCGCCGACCAGCACGTTGAACAATTGCGGCAACTCGTCGATGCTGGTCCTGCGCAGGAAACGACCGACCGGGGTCACGCGGTCGTCGGTACGCGTGGTCAGCCTGTCGGCCCTTAGATCGCTCGCATCGCTGCGCATGGAGCGGAATTTCAGAATGGCGAAGGCGCGCGCGTCCCGGCCGAGCCGCGGCTGGCGGAACAGCACTGGGCCAGGACTCGTGAGCTTGATCGCGATAGCGGCGCCGACCAGGACCGGTGACAGCAGGACGGTCGCAAGCCCAGCGACGACCAGGTCGAACAGCCGCTTGATGATGCGATCGCGGAACTGGAAGGGACCACCGGCGACGACGATGGTCGGCTGACCGTCGACATGATCGATGCGCGCCGGGGCGAAGCGCAGCAGTTCGGGCACGACGATCTCTCCCCGCGCCGCCAGCGATTTCAGGGCGATCGACCAGTCGTCCATGCGATCGAGCGGACAGGCGACGATGACACGCTCCGCGCTGCCGACGGCGGCGGCGAGGCGTTGCGCCATGGCGGCATCGTGGCTTTGCGGGCGGAGCCCGGCGGCGCTGGCGTCGATCACGGTCATGTGCGGCGCCGTGGCGATGGTGACGCCATCGAGGATGACGATCGTCAGATGCGGCACCTCGCCCAGCACATGGCTGCCGAGGCGCGCAACAGCAAGACGCATGAGAGTGACGCCCAAGGCCGAGAGGCTGAGGCCCGTGACGAATGTAAGGCGCGAAAGCTGCTCGGCGATCTTGCCGAGATAGACGATCAGCAGCATCAGCAGCGCCGCCTGGACGAGCGCCCACAGCGCGCGGACGATGCCGCCGCGCACATTCTCCAGACTATGGATGCCGTATGCGCCGCCCTGTACGCCCAGTATTGCATAGAGCGGCGCGATCATCGCGAACATGACGAGGCCGTGGGGCTTGCCCGGCTCGCCCAGGGCTGCGCCGACGACAAGGATATTGGACGCGAGGAATGCCAGAAACAGGGCCGCCATGTCGCCGGTCAGACACAGCAGATAGAGCCGCAGGCGGACAATTTCCTTTGAAACGGTCATGGGTGGTGGATTGTCACGGTCAGGCCCTGTTGCGGGGCCGAGCGTTGGCACTGGCGGGATGGGATGGCAAGGGGGACTAAATCCCGAACAGCCGCCCCAGCGACTTGTCCAGCATCACCAGTTGCCACAACAACCGCCCATGGTCCGACACTCCTGCCTTGTGATCGGCGGCCAGCTTGCCCAGCAGCTTCGTGTCGAACCAGCCGGTTTTAGCGAGGGTCGATCCGCCCGCGACCGCACTCGCTTCGCCTGCCAGCGCGCCGCGAAACCAGTCGGCGATCGGCGTTACGAAGCCCATTTTCTGGCGATAGAGAATGTCTTGCGGCAGATAGGGTTCCATCGCCTTTTTCAGCAGATATTTGCCGCTATTGCCCTTGATCCTGAGCGACACTGGCAGGCGCGCGGCGAATTCCACTAGCCGGTGGTCGAGGAGCGGTTCGCGCGCTTCAAGGCTGACGGCCATGCTCATGCGGTCTGTCTTGGTCAATATGTCGCCAGGCAGCCAGTGGCGGATATCGGCATATTGGGCGCGGTCCAGCGGGTCGCGGGCGGGTGCTTGCTCCATCGTCCTGATGTAGCGATCCTCGGCGCGGTGCCCCTGGAGGCCATTCAGCATCTCCGGGGTAAACAGGCGCGCGCGCAGGGCGGGCGGGGTAATACCGACCGAAGCGGCATAGGCTTCGCCCCCCTCCCCCGCCAGTTCGAGGAAGGTCGTCTTGGCGCGCAAGGCGCGGGGTGCCCAGTCGGCCTTCGGATAATATTTGCCGAGTGTACCGAACACCGGCCGGCGGATCGCGGACGGCATCAGCGAGCGGAAGCGTTCGCCCTGCATCTGGAAGCGATGGCGGCGGTATCCCGCAAAGGCTTCGTCCGCGCCGTCGCCCGAGAGCGCGACCGTGACCTGCTCGCGCGCGAGTTCGCACACCCGGTAAGTGGGCAGCGCGGACGCATCGGCGAAGGGCTCGTCGAAATGGAAGGCGAGCGTATCGATCAGGCCATAATCGTCGGGCGAGACGATCCGCGTGCGATGATCGGTCGCGAAGCGGCGGGCGATGCGGTCGGCATAGGCGGTCTCGTCCAGGCTCGCGACGTCGAAGCCGATGGTGCAGGTCTTTACCGCCTGCCTGGAGGCTTCCGCCATCAGTGCGACGACTGAGGAACTGTCGACGCCCCCCGAGAGAAAGGCGCCCAAGGGCACATCGGACACCATGCGCGAGCGGACGGCGTCGCGCATCAGGGCGACCAGTTCCTCCTCCAGCGCTTGCGGGCTCGCCCTGGTGCGGTCGGCGAAGCTGACGTCCCAGTAGCGCTGCGGCGCAGGCAACGAACGGCCCCGGACGAGGCGTAACGTTTCCCCTGCACCCAGCTTCTTCACGCCCGCGACCATGCAGGCGTCGTCGGGGACATAGCCATAGGCCATATAGTCCTCGACCGCGCTCAGGTCCGGCGCGCGGCGCAGCAGCGGATGCGCGAGCAGCGCCTTGAGTTCGGAGCCGAAGATGATGCTGCCGTCAGAGAGCGGCGCATAGTGCAGCGGCTTGACCCCCAGCCGGTCACGCACCAGCCAGAGCGACTGGGCGCGCGCGTCGAACAGCGCAAAGGCGAACATGCCGGTGAAGCGATGGACGCAATCCTTCCCCCATTGGCGATAGCCGTGGAGGATGACTTCGGTGTCGCTGTTCGTGCGGAAGACATGGCCCTTCGCCTCCAGTTCGGCACGGACGTCAGCGAAATTATAGATCTCGCCGTTGAAGGTGACGGCCAGGCTCTGGTCCTCGGTCAGCATCGGCTGCGCGCCGGACGCCAGGTCGATGATCGAGAGGCGCAAATGGCCGAGGCCCACACCCGGCGCGGTCCAGATGCCACTGCCGTCCGGCCCGCGATGCGGCATGACGTCCAGCATCCCCCGCACTCGCGCGGGATCGACGGGCTTGGCCGTTTCGAGATGGAAGATGCCCGCTATGCCGCACATGAGCGTGGCCTTAGGGCATGTGGATGCAAATCGAAACGGTGTAGTTCTCCGGTAAAGGCTGGAGAACTGCCATCGGGACAATAGGTCATTTCACCCCGATGCTGCGATCGGCGATTGCCTGGGCGTCCCCCATCGCGCGCAGGAAGGCGTCGATCGCCGCGGCTGCCGGGCGACCCTCGCCTTCCTCGGCCGACACCAGCAGCGCGACGGCGCGCTGATCGCCCCCGAGCAGGCGCGCCTGCATCGTTTCCAGCTTCACCTCCGGCTTGTTGCCGGTCAGCGGAGCGCCGCCGACGCCGTAGAAACTGACAACATGGCGGACAACCGGGCCGGGCGCGGTGATCTGCTCGCCACGCGCGCCCTGCGGCGCGGGTGCGGGCGAGGACCATGTCCATTCCGTATCCGGATCGGCCGCGCCCTGCGCGAAGCCGACCAGCTCGCGCCTTTCCTCCTGTCGGTCATAGGTCGCGATGGCGAAATCCACGACTTGGCCCGCTCCGCTGCGATAACGCGCCATCACCAGATGGTCCGCGCCGTCGAAGCGGGGGCGCCAAGGATAGCCGCCTGGCGTCGTTTCGCGAGTCCAGCCCGCCATATCAGGCAGCGACGGCGCGCCAGGGAGCGGCGCGCTGGCAGCGCTGGTCGCAGCCAGCCATAGCGGCGCGGCTACGGTGATGACGAGCGCGGCAAGCGCAATCCGGCCGGAAGGCTGCGCAGCGGGCTCCACCCCCTGCAATCGGCGCGGGTCGAACCACGGATCACCCGGGCCACGATCGAAAAATGGCCATGCCGTCGCCATCACAACGATCATGACGAGCGCGAAGAACACCCAGCCATAGACGACATGATCGAAGCCGACGGCTGCATCCACGGTGGTCAGATGCGCGACAAGAATCGTCACGAACGCGCGCGCACCGTTGGCCAGCACCGAAAGGCCAAGCGCGCCGGCCAGAAACAGGATCCGGCGCGGCCAGCTCCTGAAGCAGACGTTGCAGACCAGCGCGCCATAGGCGGTCATCGCGATCAGGAACTTGGCGCCCGAGCAGGCCTCCGCCACCTCGAAATAGCCAGTCGGCGTCGTGATGAAGATGCCCTCCATATGCGCCGGTACGCCCGACAGCGACAGGAAGCCCATGGCGAGGCGCGCGGTCAGCAACTGAAGCGGCGGGACCAGCTCCTCACCGAAGGGCACCATGAAGAAAGCGTAGAAGAGCGGAAAGAGGAGCGCGCGCGTCACTGCCGGCCCCAGCAGTGCGATGACAGCGCCCTGCAGCATCACGACGATCGCACCGTGCCGGATCAGCGCAACTCCGGCCGCCGCGCCGATCAGCCAGGCCAGCGCCCCGGCGCCTAGCCACAGCAGACCCGGCGTCCAGGCGACCGGCGTCAGCTGGCGCAGCCCGGCCGCGCGTTGTTGCACCAGCCAGGCGATCAGGAGCGGCACGAACAGGCAGTGGCCGAAGGTGGACGCGTTCCACCAGATCGACATCATCGACCAGACGTCGGCGGCGAACAGCGCCAATATGGCGGCCGCGACCACAGCGAGCGCGATCAAATGGCCGCGCCAGCCCGAAAGATCCGCCCTAACCGCGCGGCCGAGGGGCAGGATACCCTCGCTCACGCCGCCACCGCGTCAGCAGCCGAGGCGCCGAACAGCAGTTCCGGCAACCGGGCCAGCGTGGCCGACCAGCGATAGCGCGCTTCCATGCGCGCCCTGGCGGCGACCCCGAGTTCCCGCGCCCGGTGAGGTCGAGACAGCAGGTCAATGATCCGCGCAGCCTCTTCGACGGGATTGGCCGCAATGATGAAGTGCGCCTCATGCTGGGCGTCGATGCCCTCGGCCGCTTGCGGCGACGCGACGACCGGACGGGCCATCGCCATCGCTTCCAGCACCTTGTTCTGGATGCCACGCGCGATCCGCAATGGCGCCACGACCAGGTCGGCGGCTGCCAGCCAGCCGCGCACATCCGGTACACAGCCGGTGACGACGACGCCAGGCAGTCCCGCCAGCGCCTGCACGGCGGGCGTGGGATTGCGACCTACGATAGCGAAACGGGCGTCCGGGTGGACGGCGCGGATCGCCGGCAGGGTCGCGCGCGCGAAGCTTTCGACCGCTTCGACATTGGGCCGGTAATCCATCTGCCCGGTGAAAACGAGCAGAGGTCCAGGACCCCGCTCGACGGGGGCGAAATCCGCTGCCGGGTCGAAATAGTCGAGCGCGACGCCGTTCTCCAGGCCGACGACCTTCTCCGCGCTTTCGCCGCTTACGGCGCGAAACAGGCCGGCCTCGGCTCCGCTGACGAAGCTGCAAAGGTCTGCGCGCGCCGCCGTCGCCCGCTCGAACTCGAGCAGCACCCGGCCCTCGCGGCGGTTGATCCAGGCCATCGGGCCAGACCTTTCCGCGCCATAGGCAGCATATTTGGCGGAATCCAGATCGACGAAATCCATCATGAAGCGGATATGGGGCGGCAGCATCGGCACGAAATGCGCCATTTGCGCCGAATAGGCGAAGACAGCGCGGATCGGCTTTTCCGCCAGTGTCCGGCGCACCCATTCATGCAGAGCCGGATGATCGAACAGCGCAATAAGCAGCGATTGACCTTTGGCGAGGCCCGTCAGTCCCGCGACCGCCCGCGACCGGTCGCGCATCAGCACGCACTGGCTCGCCGCCAACGCCGCCATTTCGGCGGCAAAGCCCACATCCCGATCATCGTCGGCGAAGCAGCCGACGTGCACCGGCGCGACCTGTGCCAGTCGCTTCAGCAGGTTATGCGAACGGATCTTGTCGCCCCGATCCGGCGGAAAGGGAACGCGATGGCAAAGGAAGAGAATGTCGCCGCTCATCCAAGTCCGCGCGAGATGAAGGGCCCGATGAGGTTCGCGACGGGTAGAGGCAGCTTCTTCCACAGATCGATGCGGCGCTGATATTTGGGATTGCGCGGGTCAATATCCCGGCCGTTCCCGTCGGGAGTCCAGACATGGTAGAGCAACGGACGCGGTTCGAAGCCGAAGCTGCGCTTCCACGCCACAGGCCCGCTGTCCTTTTTCGATCGGCCGAAGTCGAAATGCGTCATGCCGCGCGCGCGCGCGTGGGTCATCAACCGGAAATAGAGCAGCTCGTTGGAACGCAGCCTCCGCGCATCCTTCACGCCGCCGCCCCAATAGGGCATGGCCGCCCCCCCGTGATATAGGGTCAGCACCGCCGAAACGGGGCGCTGCCCTTCATAGACGACCGCGATATCCGCATCGTCCCCGAAGCGGTGCAATATCTCGTTGAACAGCCGCGCCGGGAAGACCGGAGTCCCCAGATTGCGCACGCTTTCGGAATAGACGCGATGATGATCGCGGATTAGGCGGGCATGGCGGCCGATCTCCACACGCAAGGCGGAATTGGCGAGTCCTTTGCGGACTTCGGCCCGGTGCTTGCGGGATACGGCCGCCAGTTGCGCCTCGTCATCCGCGGCGAGCGGTCCGGCGAAGCCGACATGCTCGCTATAAGGTTGCCAGCCTTCGGGGCCCGGACCACCATGCAATTCCATCGAGAGGCCGCCGGCGTCGCGCGCCAGGCCCTGCGCGGCACCTGCGAGCGCGGCAATGGCTACCGGATCTTCGGCCAATATGCCGCCATCGACGGCGAAGGCGGAGGATACCAGTGCCTCGCCGAACAGCCGGCTCTTCATATGATGCAGCGGCAACAAGCCCCTGATCCAGCCCGAAGGCCCGACCGCGACCAGCATGTGCGCGCGGTTGCCGGTGGCCTTCTCGACGCCCAGCATCCATGCCGGGCGGTGGAAAGGCGTGCTGGCTGGATGGGCAAGGACGAAGGCGTCGATCGCCGCCGCCTGCCCCGGATCATTCAGGTCCATCGACGTGACCGCCAGGTCGGCCTGGTTCCCGATCATCATGCCGCGCGTTCCCTTTCCTGACCCGCCAGCGCGTCGATGCGCGTCCAGCTGAAGTCTTTGGTCAGCCGGCGCAGCTTACCGGCCATGGCGGACAATTGCGCATAGTGGCGCAGCCTGGACTTCAGCGGCGCGTCGCTGACGCGAGGCTGGCCGGGGTCGATTTCCCACGGGTGAAAATAGATGATCGCGGGGCGCTTCGCCTCGTTCACCTGCCTTATCGCCCAGCGGGAGAAAGCATAGGGCAGCAGCCGGAAAAAGCCGCCGCCGCCGGCAGCAAGCGTCCGTCCGCGGAATTTCGCGGTCGTGACCGGCAACTCCACCAGATCGGCGCCCGCAACCGGCTTCCACGCGAAGCGCGGCGATTCAGGCCAGCCATAATGATCGTGCCGGATCGGGGCGACGCTGCTGGAATAGGCGTAGCCATCCTCGGCGAGAACCTGGTGCGCCCAGGGGGTGCGCGCATCGATGGAAAAGCTCGGCGCGCGATAGCCTGTCACCGCCTGTCCGCTCGCATCCTCCAGGATCGCGCGCGCCTTGCGCAGATCTTCGCGGAACTGGTCCGGTGTCATCGTGAACACGCGCGCATGATCGTAACCATGGCTGGCGACCTCATGCCCGGCATCGGCGATGCGCCGCATCAGCGCGGGGTAGCGCTCGGCGACCCAGCCCAGCGTGAAGAAGGTGGCAGAAACACCGGCATCGGCGAACAGCGCCAGCACGGCATCGGTATTGCGCTCGACACGATGCGCCAGCCCGTCCCAGTCGGCACGGCCGATCGTACGCTCGAACGCGCCGACCTGAAACCAGTCCTCCACATCCACCGAAAGGGCGTTCTGCATGGCTCTACCCTGATCTTGGCGGCGATCGCCCGCAAGCGACGATCAGGCCGCGCTGCGCTGCCCCTCGGGCAGCCGCTCCTCACGCTCGACCCACTCGACCAGCAGCGTCAGCACACGGCGCAGCGCCGCATCCTGTTCCTTGGCCCGTGCCTCGACCCCGGCGAGCCGCTCTTCGAGCAGCGCCAGCCGTCCGTCGAGCAAGCCGTGATCGACCGCAGGCGCGGCCGCCTTTTCGGCTCGCACCGACTCGATCTCGTCGCGCAGCGCGGCGAATTGGGCGAACAGCTTGTCGGTCTCCTCGCGCACCGGCTGCATGAGGTCGGCCATGATGGGGGCTGCCTGCTGCACGGGCTCGGGCTCGGGCTCGATCTCAGGCTCGATGGACGCCATCTCGACCGGCGCGGCTTCCTCGACCGCGTCCAGCTTCGACGGGGCCGCAGGTTCGGGGCGGGCATCGGCATCGACGCCGATGTCGGCGACCACGGCGTCGACGATCGGCGAATCGATGGTCGCCAGCCGGTCGATCGCGCCCATCAGCAGGACGCGACTGGTGAGCGCATTGACCCGGCGCGGCACACCGGCCGTGGCGTCATAGATCGCGTCGAACGCAGCCTGCGTGAAATGGGGATTGCCGGTCCAGCCCACCACGGCCAGCCGGTGCAGGATATAGGGTTCGACCTCGTCCGCCATCATCGGTTCCAGATGATGGGTCGCGATCACTCGCTGGCGCAGCTGCTCCAGCTCGGGCGAGGCGATGAGGTCGCGGAATTCGGGCTGGCCGAGCAGGAATATTTGCAGCAACGACTGGCCGCCGAGCTGAAAGTTAGAGAGCATGCGCAGCTCTTCCAGCGCCGAAATCGCCAGGTTCTGCGCTTCGTCCACGATCAGCAACGTGCGCCGCCCTGCGCGAGCCTGCCCGTGCAGGAAGGCTTCGATCCGCTGGAGCAGCTGCGCCTTGGGCGCGCCGTCCACAGCGACTCCGAAGCTATGTGCGGCGAGGCGCAGCATGTCGTCGCCCTCGACCTGGGTCGACACGATCTTGACGGCCGTCAGCCGCATCGGATCGATCGTGCCCATCAGATGGCCGACCAGCGTTGTCTTGCCCGCGCCGATGTCTCCGGTGATGACGATGAAACCCTCACCCTGCGCGAGGCCATAGCCCAGATAGGACAACGCCTTGCGATGCGTCATGCTCTCGAAATAGAATTGCGGATCCGGCGTCAGCTGGAACGGGCGGCCCTGCAATCCGTAGAACTGATCGTACATCGTCTCTTCTCCATCCGGCGGAGCGCCCCGACAAGGAGCGCCTAGGGCGGAAATCCTTAAAAGCTGTAACGCAGGCCAACCTGGCCCATGGCGGTGATCTGCGTGTCGAAATCATCCGCCTTGCTGCCATCCACGCCGACCGAGGCCGACGCCGACAGGCGACGGGTCAGGCCCTTGTAGTAGCTCGTGAAGGCTCCGGCATTTTTGACGTCGGGACGGCCGCCGCTGGCGTCGAAATAATTGGCGTAGCCGACCAGGTCCCAGCTGTCGCGTTCGTTGAACATATAGGTAACGGAGCCATTGCCAAACCAGTTCTGGTCGCGCGTTCCGCTGACATAGACCAGCTCGCTGGACGGCGTGATGAACTTGCGCTGCGAATAGCCGCCGCCCAGGCCCCAGCCCCAGCGGCCGAAATGTCCGGCATATTGGGCCGACACGCCCCGATAGCGGAAATTGGCGTCGGTGATGCCGGTCAGCGAATCGTTGAAGCACTGTCCGCCGCCGCCGGCGGAGAAGGCGCAGCCGGTGATGTCGCCGGTGAACGGGTTGCGCGTGACGTTGAGGTTATTGCCCGTCAGCGCCGCGATGTTGGAGGTGATGACCCGTCCGAAGCTGTCGATCCCGTCGAACACGACGACGGCGAAGCTCGAATCCCTGCCCTGCCAGACGAAGCTGCCGGTATAGGTCATGCCACCATAGCGTTCGCCCACACGGGCGGTCAGCATGGTGCGGCGGCTCGGCCGCCACATGACGCCGGCGTCCCAGATGATACCATCGTCGTCATAGACGAGCGCGCGCGGCGAGCTGTTGTCGGTGACGTAGCGGCCGTTGACGATGATGGGCTGGCCGTTGGTCCCCACCTGCGGCGAGCGCTGGCGGATTTCATTCTCTTCATAGCCCACGCCGCCGACCAGGGCGACGGTGGGTGTCACCGGCGCGGTCAGATCGACCCGGCCCCATTTGTCCTCGAAACGCTGGTCGAGCTGGCTCGCATCCTCGCGGTCGTAACCGACGCTGGCGACTACACCCACCGGCAGGACGTCGGGCGTCACGCCGACCGACGCAGTGACGCTATGCGTCCAGCTGTCTGCGAAGGAGCCGCCGGCCGGCGCGCCCGGATAACTGCCCGAGACGTCATCTTCGACCCGGGCGTAACCCAGCCGGTAGGACGCGGCGACATCGACGTCGCCGACCTTGGTAGCGTAAGCCGGCCCGACATAGCCCGAGTAAACCTGGCTGGTGTAGCTGTCGCCAAGCGTCGCCGCACCCGAATGACCATCGGTGCGCACACGGCTGGCGATGCCGCCTGTAACGATCGACAAGCCCGGCGCGACATGCACCGACGCATGGCCGATGCCGCTGATCACGTCCTGATCGGGTGCGTCCTTGTCCCAGCTGAAGCTGTGATTATACTCCAGGTCGAGCGATGCCTCGACCCGACTGTTCTCGATCTCTGCGGTGAGCCCCGCTACGACGTTGCTGTAGGTCAGCACGTCCCCACCGCCCTTGAGCGGGACCATCACCGTCTGGTCGACCCCGATATAGGGGTTCACGTCCAGACGGCGCTCCGCCCTGGACGACTGGGCCGAAGCGATCGTCGGGACGAGGCAGGCCGCCATCACGATCAGCGGCAGCGCCGTCCGTTCCATGAAGCTGTGCGCGCTCATGACTGGTTGCTTTCCTTGTAATAGCTGCCGAAGCGACGGCCACTGGCCGAAAAGCTGACGGCATTGAGCAGCAATTGGATCTCGCCTGCCGCGCCGACCATGCCGGCGGCGTCGCGCAGGGCGTTTTCGGGCGTCTTGTCGGCGCGCACGACCATCAGCGCGATCGCGACATGGGCCGCGAGCGTGGCACCGGGAGAGGCGGCGAGCAGCGGCGGCGAATCGAACAGGACGATGCGGTCGGGACGCCCCTCGGTGAGGCGGCGCAGCAGCGCGTCGGTCCGGCTGGAGGCCAGATATTCGGTGTCATCATTGCTGTGGCGGCCGGCAGGCAGGATCGACAGCGACGGAATGTCGGTCCGCAGCACGATGTCCTCCACAGCGATGGCGGGATCGGCGAGCGCATCCATGAGGCCGGGCCCCGATTGCAGCCCCAGCGTTTCGGGAATGCCGGGTTTGCCGAAATCGGCATCGACCAGCAGTATCTCGCGGTCCTTTTCCGCCGCCAGGCTGAGCGCCAGGTTGATCGCGCAAAAGGTCTTGCCCTCGCCGCTATGGGCGGAACAGACGAGGATGCGGTTCCCGCGCTCATTTCCCTTGAGACGCGTAAGCAGGCCGCGCTTGAGCAGACGAAACTCCTCGCTCAGCGCCGTTACCGGGCCATCGGGCAGGATGAACCCCGCCTCGGCCAGTGCGGCGCGGTCGATCCGTTGCGACGGGCCGTGCCAGTCGGCCGCCCGTAGGGCGGGAATATCCGCCTCGGCAACGGGCGCGGCTGGCGCGTGCAACTCGGGGATCACGGGCACAGGTGCCGGGTCGACCGGCGCGGCCACCGGCGGCGCGGCACGGCCGCGCAGGGCCGCACCGAAATCATAGACTTCGGCGGCACGCTCCAGCAGCGATCGGCTGGATGAGGTGAATTCGGGCTTGTTCATGGCTCGTCTCTTTCCCTCAGGCCAGGCCGCGCTGGATGAATTCGACGGCGATCAGCACGACGCCGAGGCCGACAAGTCCGCCGCCTGCGCCGGCAAACCAGCGATTGCGCCGCCGCTCCAGCATGGCTTGTGCGTCGTTCAGCGTCTGCGTTATCGATCCCATGACCGGCAGGCCGACGGCCCGCTCCAGCCGCGCCGCGGTGGAGAAGGTGCCCTTGAGCTGTGCCAGCGCGAAGGCGACGCCGACGCCAGCGCCGATGCCGACGACCAGGAGGCCGACGATCAGCAGCGGGCGGTTGGGCGACGAAGGCGCCGACGGCAGGCTGGGCGGATTGACGACGCGGAACTGGACCGATCCGGTTTCCGACTTCACGTCGCCGCGCAGCCTTATTTCCTCGCGATCGGACAGCAGCTTGTCATTCTGCGTCTTGAGCACCTCATAGTCGCGCTCGAGCTTCTCCTGTTCGGAGGCAAGGCCCGGCTCTTCTGCCTGCTTGGTCATCATCGCGTTGAGGTCGGCCTGCAACTGCGCCTTGCGCGTCGAGAGCGCCTGCACGGTCGCGGCACGATCTGCCTGCATCGACTTGATCGACAGATAGGCCGGGTTCGGAGTCGACCCCGCACCGCCACCGCCGCCGCCACCCACCTTGCGCAGCGCCTCGACCTGTCGCTGCATGGCGATCACATCAGGATGGCTGCTGGTCCAGCCACGCGCGCGCATTCCGGCCAGTTCATTCTGTGCCTGCCCGAGCGCCGACGGGCCACCGCCCAGGCTGACGCCGGGCAGCGATGCTGGCGTGCCGGCGAGCTGGCCGTTCATCGCGGCGAGCGCGCTCTGCGCCTGCACCAGCTGCGAATCGATATTGTTGATCTCCAGCCGGGCGGCATCCATGCGCTGGCTGATGGAACCGGGGCCGGGCAGCAGCCCGACATAGCGCTGGGCGAAGGCGACGCGGCGCTGGTCCGCTGCCTCCAGCTGCCGGCCGCGCTCGGCGATCTGCTGGTCGAGGAAGGCGAGGCTCTGGCGCGTCTCCGCGCGGTCACCCGACAGGTTTTCCTCCTGGAATATGTCGATCAGCTTCTGGACGATCTGCTGCGAGATGCGCGCATTGGCGCCATCCGACAGGCTGCTGTCCGAAGACTTGGCCGTGATGTCGATCATGCTCGGGTCGGCCTGCGCCACCACCGTGATATTCTCGCGCAGCTTGGTGATCTTGCCGGCGATCTCGCGCGGGCCGGACACGGTCTGCGCCAGGTCGGTGTTGCGGATCACCTTCTCCAGATTGTCGGCGCTCGCCAGCGTCTGACGCACGCGGTCCAGGTCCTGCTGCGCTTGCACCTGCGTGATGCCGATCTTGTCTTCCAGCACCGACTGGGTAGAGACATAGACCCGCGCCTTGGATTCATAGCTGTTGGGGATCAGCGCGATGCCCAGCCATCCGGCCATGCACACGCCCCAGGCTACACCCAGCGCGACCCATCGCCGGCTCCACAGGCCGTGCAGGATGATCAGCAGCTCTTCATATAGACCGGACATCGTCAGAACATGCTTTCGGGAATGATGATGACGTCACCGGGTGCCAGCTGCACGTTCGCGCCGCTGTCGCCCTTCTTGAGCAAATCGCCGAGCCGCAGCTTGAACTCGCGCTGGCGACCGGCCTGCTTGTCGAAGCGAACCAGGCGCGCGCGGTTGCCAGCCGCATATTCGGACAGGCCGCCGACCGCGATCATCGCATCGAGCAGCGTCATGTTCGCGCGGTACGGGATCGATGCCGGCTTCTCGGTCGCGCCGACGATCCGCACCTGCTGGCTGAACGTGCCGCTGAAATTGTTGACGATGACCGACACCAGCGGATTCTCGATATATTGCGAGAGCGCCAGCTTGATGTCGTCCGCCAGCATCTTGGGCGTCTTGTTGACGGCCGGCATGTCGGTGATGAGCGGCGTGGTGATGCGGCCGTCGGGCCTTACCTGCACCTTCGCGCCAAGTTCCGGATTGCGCCAGACGAAGATGGTCAGGTCATCGAGCGGACCGATGATATATTCCTCGCCGGGGCCTTCGTCGGTCGACACGAAGGACGCCGGGGGCAGCTCGCCGCTGCTGGCGGTGCCACCGCCACCCGCACAGCCGCCGAGCACCGGCGCCAGCAACGACATGCCGACGAGAGCCAAGGAAATCCGCTGGAACCGCATCATCTATACCTCTTCGCTCAGCCGCGCGCCCGGGGGCTGCTAGAGAGGCGACCACGACCCCCAAGCGCTTGGCTTCAGGCCTCTTCTTGCCGGGGAAGGGTAAAGATACCGTTAGGATTTAGCGGCGGCGCAAATCAGCCGATCAGCATCTCGCGCGCGGGCGGGTGGCCCAGGAAGGCCGCAGGACTTGCGCTGGCGCCATAAGCCCCCGCCAGGAAAAGCGCGATCAGGTCGCCCTCCGCCACCGGCGGCAACGCCACCTCGTTGGCCAGCCGGTCGATCGGCGTACACAGGCAGCCGACCACGGTGACCGGCTCGGCCGCAGGCTCCGCGCCGAATCGATTCGCCAATGCGATCGGATAGTTACGTCGCACGACGGTCCCGAAATTGCCGCTCGCGGCGAGCTGATGATGGAGTCCGCCATCGACGATGGCGAACCGCTCGCCCTGGCTTTCCTTCACGTCCACGATCCGGGTCAGGTAGACCCCGGCCTCACCCACCAGCCAGCGCCCGAGTTCGATCGCAAAGGCGCTTACGCCCAGCACGTCGGGCCGCCCTTCCAGCGCCGTGTCCAGCGCGACGCCGATCGGGCGGATGTCGAGGCGGGCTTCGCCGGGAAAATAGGGCAGTCCGAAGCCGCCGCCCAGGTTTACGAGAGGCGGGCTCGCGCCGACAGCTTCGGACAGTCGCGCGGCCAACCCCATCGACGCTGCCTGCGCCTCAATGATCGCCAGCGGGTCCAGCGCCTGGGAACCCGCGAAAATGTGCCAACCCCGCCAGTCGGCTCCCGCATCGATAATCGTGCGCGCCAGGGCGGCGGCCCGGTCGGCATCGACGCCAAAAGGCTTGGCTCCTCCGCCCATGCGCATGCCCGAGCCCTTCAGCTCGAAATCTGGATTGACCCGCACCGCCAGGCGGGGCGTCCGTCCCAGCCGTTCCGCTATGCCCAGAGCGCGCTTCGCTTCGCCCTCCGACTCCAGATTGAGCGTGATTCCGGCCGTGATCGCGGCGCTCAGCTCGTCGTCGCGCTTGCCGGGGCCCGCAAAGCTGATGTGCGCCGGGTCCATGCCGGCTTCCAGCGCGCGTTCAAGCTCGCCGCCCGACGCCACGTCGAACCCGTCGACCAGCCCCGCCATCCGCGCCAGCAGCGCCGGATAAGGATTGGCCTTGATCGCATAATGGATCGACAGTGCGTCGGGCATCGCCTCGCGCAGCCGCCGCACCTGCGCCTCCACGATACCCATGTCATAGACGAAAAGCGGCGTGTCTCCCGCTTCGTCGACCAGGCTCGCCGCGCCGCATCCGCCGATCAGCAACATGCCCTCCTCGGCGGTGAACCAGTCGGGGATAGGGCCGGTGGGTTTCATGGGTCTTCAATTCCTGTGTTTGAACGATGGCGGCTGTTCCCTACCTCCGTTTGTCATGAGCCTGTCGAAGGG
>JBEVME010000114.1:0-34889 GCA_040508785.1 Sphingobium sp. | reverse complement strand
TACCCGGCAACAATAACCCCCAATATTGTGATTGGCTTGTCCCCCTGCTTTTTACAAAAAAATCTACAAGGGCCCCCACCCCCGACGGGCCGCCAATTCCCCCCTGGGGCCCCCCGCCCCATGTTCAACATTTCGTGCCGGAAGGGTTCAGGTCGTCCAGACCTTGTCGACGGCCTTGCAAAAAGCGTCCATTTCCGTCGCGGACCCAACCGTGACGCGCGATACGGTTGGCCAGATCGCCCAGCTGCGGCCGATCTGGACATTTTCCTTGAGCAGCGCTTCCCACATCGGCTTGGCCGGCTTGCCCCAGTCCACCATGAACATGTTGGCATGGCTGCCGGGGATGGTCTTGATCCCCTTCTTGGTCAGATAGGCGATCGCCTTGTCGCGGTTCGTGGTCATTTCCGCGCGGCGCGCCTTGATGAGATCGGCCTGTGACACGGACACCGTGCCGCAGGCGACCGCCGTCATCGGCAACATGCCCGACACCTGCCCGCCGTCATAGCGCATCATCTTGTCCATGAGCGATGGCGCAGCAAAGGTGAGGCCCAAGCGCATTCCGGCCATGCCGAACAGCTTGGAAAAAGTGCGCAGCACCAGCACGTCGTCGCGGGTCGCGGCCAGCGACGCGGCGGTCGGGCCGTCGAACCAGTGGATATAGGCTTCGTCCACCACCAGGACCGAATCCTTGGGCTTGTTTTCAGCCAGCCATTTCACGTCCTCGATCGGCGTCACCGTGCCGGTCGGATTGTTGGGCGAACAGATATAATAGACCCCGGCGTTGGGATCGGCCGCCAGCATTGCCTTCACGTCATGGGCGTAGCTCTTGGTCAGCGGCACCTTGGTCACCTTGGCGCCCAGCCAGTCGCCGGTGCGCCAGATGGCCTCATAGGTTGGGTCGGCGGTGACGATGCCCTTTGTCGGCGAGGCGTAGGCGACAGCGACGCGGCTCAGCGGGTCGGACGAGCCGGGCCAGGCGACGATACGATCGACGGGCACACTCTCGACAGCGGACACTGCCTCGAACAGCTTTTGATGCTCATTGTCCGGCTCGTAGCGGTTGCCTTCCGTCACGATCTTCATGGCAGCGTCGGCGGCGATCGGGAACGGGCCGGTCCAGCATTCATTGGCACCGATCAGCACCGCGCCTTTCACTGGCTTGGCGGCCTGCTGGGCGGCGGCGCCGGTGATCCGCGTGGCGACCGCGCCTGCGCCGAGCAGGGCCGTGACCTTTGCCAGCTGGCGGCGGGAATAGCCGCGATCGATCAGTTCCTGTTCGAGTTCGGCGTGCAACGGCTTGGTCATGAACCTGTCTCCTGCGCGGGCTGACATATTTGATACAGGGAACGAAGCTACGCGCCATTCCCGCCATAAAAATGGCCGGTCACCGAAGACTGGCTATATGGCCCGCACGCTGAATGCCATTGGAAAGCGCACCCGCGACGTGATAGCGCCAATATCATGCCAAGCACACCCGCCGCCGCCGCCCGCCAGATACTGACCCGCCTGCAGGAAGTGATGGCGTCGCGCACCAGCGCGCAGGCGAAGCTGAACCGGGTGGTAGAGGTGATCGGCGAGTCCCTGTCGAGCGAGGTCTGCTCCATCTATCTGGTGCGCGAAGGCGTTTTGGAGCTGTTTGCCACGCGGGGCCTCAAGCAGGAGGCCGTGCATGTCACCCGCATGGCGATGGGTGAAGGGCTGGTGGGCCTGATCGCCACCAATGTCGAGACCATGAACCTGGATGAAGCCGCCGCCCATCCGGACTTCTCCTATCGTCCCGAAACGGGCGAGGAGCTGTTCCACAGCTTCGCCGGCGTTCCGATCGTGCGGCGTGAGCGGGCCATCGGCGTCCTGTGCGTCCAACATGCCGATCCGCGCCGCTATGAAGAGGTGGAGATAGAGGCGCTGCAGACGGTGGCGATGGTGCTGGCCGAGCTGATCGCCAATGCGGAGCTGGCCGACGACGGGCCGAGCGACCTGCGCGTGACGGACACCGGGCCAACCATGTTCACCGGCCTGCAACTGGTGATGGGGATGGCGCGCGGCCATGCCGTATTCCACCAGCCGCGCGTCCATATCGAACATACGGTGGCGGAGGATACGGAGGCCGAGCGCGCGCGCGTCATTTCCGCCTTCACCCGGATGCGCGAACAGATCGACCGGATGACCGGAACGGCCGAATTCGGGATGGAAGGCGAGCATCAGGAGGTCCTCGAAACCTACAAGATGTTCGCCTATGACGAGGGCTGGATCAGGCGGATCAATGAGGCGATCGACAGCGGCCTGACCGCCGAGGCGGCGATCGAGCGGGTGCAGCAGCGGACGCGGATGCGGATGCGGCAGATTGACGACCCGCTGCTGAGCGACCGGATGCACGATCTGGAGGACATGGCCAACCGCCTGCTCCGCATCGTATCGGGTCAGCTTGGCACGGCTGCGACCATGGGGTTGCGGCAGGACGCCATCCTGATCGCGCGCAATCTGGGGCCGGCGGAACTGCTGGAATATGACCGGCGACGGCTGAAGGGCGTGATCCTGGAGGAAGGATCGCTGACCGCCCATGTTACCATCGTCGCGCGGGCGATGGGCGTGCCGGTGCTGGGCCGCGTCCGCGATATCCGGCATCAGGTGAACGAGGGCGACCTGATCCTGATGGACGTCAACGCCAATGCGCTGGTGATCCGCCCTTCGGCCGATCTGGACGAGGCGTTCGACAGCAAGCTGGTTGTTACGCAGAAGCGGCGCGCCGAATTCGCTGCGCTGCGCGACCTGCCCTCGGTAACCAGGGACGGCGCCCGGATCGAGCTGATGGTCAATGCCGGTCTGCGCGAGGATGCGCAGGCGCTGGAGTTGACCGGCGCGGACGGCATCGGCCTGTTCCGCACGGAATTCCAGTTCCTTGTCTCCGCGACGCTCCCCCAGCGCGAGAAGCAGCAGCGGCTGTACAAGGATGTGCTGGACGCGGCAGGCGATCGTCCGGTCATCTTCCGCACCGTGGATATCGGCGGCGACAAGGCGCTGCCCTATATGCAGCGCGACGACGAGGAGCTGGAAGACAATCCGGCGATGGGATGGCGGGCCCTGCGCCTCGCGCTCGACCGCGACGGTCTGATGAAGTCGCAGGCGCGCGCCTTGCTGGAAGCGGCGGCGGGCAAGGTGCTGCACGTCATGTTCCCGATGGTGTCGGAGCCCTGGGAATATGAGGAAGCCCGTGCCCTTGTCGAAGGTCAGCGCAAATGGCTGCTGTCGCAGCGCAAGAAGCTGCCGGTCGCGGTGCGCTATGGCGCCATGCTGGAGGTTCCCGCCTTGGCCGAAGTGCTCGACATATTGCTGCCCCGCGTCGATTTTCTGTCGATCGGCACCAATGACCTGACGCAATTCCTGTTCGCCGCCGACCGTGCGCATCCGAGGCTGGCGGAACGCTACGACTGGTTGAGCATCGCGATCCTTCGTTTTCTCGACCGTGTCGTGCGGACATGCGAGGCGCACAAGGTGCCCGTCGGCGTGTGCGGGGAAATGGGCGGCCGGACGCTGGAGGCATTGGCGCTGATCGGGCTCGGGGTGCGGCGCCTGTCGATCACGCCGGCATCGGTCGGACCGGTCAAGGCGATGATCCGCTCGGTTGACAGTGCGGCGCTGGCCGAGGCGATGCGCGGCTGGCTCGCCAGCGGGACGAATGTGCGCGACGCGTTGACGCAATGGGCCGGTGAACGAGCCATAGAGCTGAGTTGAGCCGAGCCGAGCGGCGTTGACACCCCCGGTTCACAATGAGACAAGGCCGCCGGCATAAGGTCGCGGAGTAGCATGGCGGACGAAACGGAAGAAGAAGCGGGCTCGCCGGTGGCCGATACGGTCGCGTTACCGGCAACGCCCGGCGCGAAATTGCGTGCCGCGCGCGAGGCCAAGGGACTGAGCCTGCAAGAGGTCGCAACGCGCACCCGTATCGCGCTTCGCCAGCTGGAGGCGATCGAGCGGGGCGACTATGAGGCGCTGCCGGGTGTGCCCTATGCCATCGGTTTTTCCCGCGCCTATGCGCGGAACGTAGGACTGGACGAGGTAGCCATCGCTTCCGAGGTCAGGGCCGCGGTCAGCGCAACCGACCTGGGCGCCAACCGTTACGAAGCGTTCGAGCCGGCCGATCCGGCGCGTGTTCCGTCGCGGGCGCTGGCCTGGACTGCGGCGGTCATAGCGCTGCTGGTTGCCGGTGGCTTCGCGTTGTGGCGGACCCAGATATTGACGCCGCCCACCGGGCAGCAGATCGCCGCGCAGGAGGAGGCGCGGCCGGCGCAGTCCCCGGTCGTACCGGGCGCTCGCCCCGCCGCCGGCTCGCCCGCCGTGGTCTTCACCGCACTCGACGATGTATGGCTGCGCATTTATGACGAGGCCGGCGAACGGCTCAAGGACGGCATGATGAAGAAGGGTGAGAGCTTCACCCTGCCTCCCAATGCCGCCAACCCGATGATCCTGACCGGCCGGCCGCAGGCGCTGTCGGTGACGGTCGGCGGCAAGGCCATCGCGCCATTGGGCCCGCCCGACCGCACGATCGCCGATGTCCCGGTTAACGCCCAGGCACTGCTCGCGCGGCAGGGCGTGGCTGTTGCACCGGCGGTCGCGCCCGCAGCGGCCGCGCCTGGTGCGACGCCTGCGACGCCGCCCGCGGCAACGCCGGTGCGTCAGCGCCCGGCGGCGGCTCGACCCGATGCGGATGCGCCCTCGCAACGACTCCCGGTGGCTGCGCCATCGTCCCGCCCGCCTGCCGAAACGCTGCCCGTCGTGACGCGTCCGTCGACGGCCGCGCCAGCGGGCGGCGGCGTCGAACGTATCGTGGCGCCTGCCCCGGCACCCGCATCGCCGCCCGCATCGCAGCCTGCGGCGGGCGACGCCGCCCCGTAGGCGGCTTGCGGCGGCGCGGGCAGATATGGGCGGCGGAGGGCCAAAGTCGCGCTTTACGGCCCGAATAATCGCCCTATTGTGACATGAAGAGCAAATCGGGGATCATCATGCGTCACGTCCTGTCCGCACCGTCTGTTCGCGTCATCGGGGCGGCGCTCCTGTTCGCCATGGGCACGGCGGCCGCCGCGCAGACCGTGCCGATCGACACCCGCGTCGATCGGCTGGAGCGCGAAGTTCGCGCGGTGCAACGCAAGGTTTTTCCCGCCGGCGTCCCGATCGAGCCGGAGATCACGCGCGCGCCTGCGACCGCGTCGGGAACGGGCTCGGCCGCGCCGATGGCGGACCTCATGGCCCGCGTCACCGGGCTGGAATCGCAACTGGCGAGCATTACCGGCCAGGTCGAGCAGAACAGCTTCAAGCTCAAGCAGCTGGAAGATGCGTTCAACAAGTACAAGGCCGATACCGAGGGGCGGTTGCTGCAACCCGATCCGCCAGCGACCAGGCCGACGATGCCCGCCTCCGCGACCGGCGCGGTGGCGGTCGATCCACTGCCCGCCAAGCCCGCGCCCGCCCCGGCCAAGTCCGCCGCTGCAGCCACCGCCCCCGCCAAGCCCGCTCCGGCGCCCGTCAGCGAAGAGCGCAAAGCGGCCGTTGCGGCGATCGAACGACCGTCCACGGGCGATGCCCCGCTGGATTCCTACAGCTATGGCTATCGCCTGTGGGATGCGAAATTCTATCCCGAGGCGCAGGTCCAGCTGCAATCGACCGTGGCGAAATATGGATCGAGCCCGATCGCGAGCCGGGCGCAGAATCTGCTGGGCCGCGCCTATCTGGACGACGGCAAGCCGGCGCTGGCCTCGGTTGCCTTCTACGAAAATTACCAGAAGCGGCCGCGCGGCGACCGCGCGCCGGACAGTCTGACCTATCTGGGCGAAGCGCTGATCCAGCTGAAGAAGCCCGAGGATGCCTGCAAGGTCTATGCGGAGCTGGACCAGGTCTATGGCGCGACGCTGTCGGCGAGCCTGCGCGGCATCGCCGACAAGGGCAAGGTCAAGGCCAAGTGTAGCTGACCGTAGCGGTGGTCGGACGACAGCCGCTCGCGGAAGCTTTGCGCGACGCGATCGAAGCGCTCGTCGGCGACAGCGCGCATGGGCGTTTCGGGGTCGCCGTGTCGGGGGGACCCGACAGCATGGCATTGCTTGACCTTATGGCGCGGATTTGCCCCGGACGCGTCCTTGCTGCGACCGTCGATCACGGGTTGCGGCCAGAATCAGCTGCCGAGGCCGAGATGGTCGCGCATTTTTGCGCGGTCATGCACATCCCCCACGCTATCCTGTACCCGCCGCTGGCTTGCCACGGGAATGTCCAGGATTGGGCGCGCACCCAACGCTATACCTTGCTGGAAGCCTGGCGAGTGGCCGAGGGCATCGACTGGTTGCTGACCGCGCACCATGCCGACGACCAACTGGAAACCATGCTGATGCGGCTGAACCGGGGCGCGGGGGTCGGAGGGCTCGCCGGGGTGCGGCCGCGGACCGGGCAAGTGCTGCGCCCCTTGCTGAGCGTTCGCAAGGCCGATCTGCGGGCGCATGTCGAGCAGGCGGGCATCCCTCATGTCGAAGACCCGTCCAACAGCGATCCGCGGTTTGATCGTGCCGCGTTGCGCCAGGCGCTGCACGATGTCGATTGGCTGCGGCCGGAGGCGGCGAGCCGGAGCGCGGGTGCTCTGGCGCAGGCGGACGCCGCGCTGGCCTGGACTACGGAGCGGATCGCCAGCCTGCATGTGCAACCCGAGGGCGCGGGCTGGCGGCTCGACCACACCGACTTTCCGGCCGAGTTGCAGCGGCGCCTGCTGTTGAACATGCTCGAAAGGGCCGGCCTCGGCGCGCCGCGTGGCGATGCGGTCGATCGGTTGCTGTACGCGGCCGTCGATGGGCTCAAGGCCAGTATCGGCGACTGGCAATTTTCCGGTGGCGCGCAATGGCGGCTCATGCCCGCGCCTGCCCGTCGAGGGTGACAAAAGTTCCAGCGGACTTCACCGCGCAGCGCGCGATCGAAACGCTTCGCCGTTTTTGTGCACTGCGGCAGGCTTTTTTTAACCATCGCCATGGTTAATGAAAGACCATCAAGCGGGGATATTTGGCATGATGGAGTTTGCGGCACTGACCTATGGCCTGTTGGCCAGTGTCATCCTTTCGGCGGCGCAACGTAATCGGAAATTGGCGCGTCCTCATCCGCCAATGCTGCTCTATGTCGGCTATCTCCTCTGCGGGCTTTCCGCGGGCGCGGCGATGATGCTCGTCTATGTCGCCATAAACCTCCTGCGGGGCAGCTGACCCCGGAGCGATTGCCATCCACCCCGCTCGGCTTGCGCTTTGCCGCGCATCTCCTATCTTGCGGGCGGAAGAGAGTGCAGATGAACGACGATAAAGAACCGCAAGGCAATCCCTGGATCAAGAGCGCGATGATCTGGGCAGGCGTGATCATCGCGTTGCTCCTGTTCGTGTCGATTTTCGACCGGCCGGTTACCGGCGCCGGGTCCTCGATCGCCTATTCGGAATTCCGCTCCAAGGTGCAGGAAGGCCAGGTCAAGGACGTGGCCATTGCCCCCGACAAGATCGCGGGGACGCTGTCGAGCGGGCAGAAGTTCACGACCGTGCCGGTCAGCGACCCCAGCCTGACCGGGTTGCTCGACCAGTATAATGTCAAATATTCTGGCCAGGCCGAGGAAGGGCCCAGCTTCTGGCAGATCATGCTCTACCAGTCGCTGCCCTTTCTGCTGATCCTGGGCATCGCCTTTTTCGTGCTGCGCCAGATGCAGAAGGGCGGCGGTGCGGGCGGGGCGATGGGCTTTGGCAAGTCGAAGGCAAAGCTGCTGACCGAGAAGCATGGCAAGGTGACGTTCCAGGACGTTGCCGGCATTGATGAGGCGCGCGAAGAGCTGGAGGAGATCGTCGAGTTCCTGAAGGACCCGACCAAGTTCGCGCGGCTGGGCGGCAAGATTCCCAAGGGTGCGCTGCTGGTCGGTTCACCCGGCACCGGCAAGACGCTGCTGGCCCGCGCCATCGCGGGCGAGGCGGGTGTGCCCTTCTTCACCATTTCGGGTTCCGACTTCGTCGAAATGTTCGTGGGCGTCGGCGCGAGCCGGGTGCGTGACATGTTCGAGCAGGCGAAGAAGAACGCGCCCTGCATCGTCTTCATCGACGAAATTGACGCGGTCGGCCGCCATCGTGGCGCTGGCCTGGGCAATGGCAATGACGAGCGCGAGCAGACTTTGAACCAGCTCCTCGTCGAGATGGACGGCTTCGAGGCGAATGAGGGCATCATCATCGTGGCGGCGACCAACCGTCCCGACGTGCTCGATCCCGCGCTCCTGCGTCCGGGCCGTTTCGACCGTCAGGTCGTCGTGCCGCGCCCGGACATCGAGGGCCGCGAGAAGATCCTGGCCGTCCACATGAAGAAGGTGCCGCTGGCGCCCGACGTGGAACCGCGGGTCATCGCGCGCGGTACGCCGGGCTTCTCCGGCGCGGACCTCGCCAATCTGGTCAACGAGGCGGCGCTCATGGCCGCGCGTCGCGGCAAGCGACTGGTGGCCATGGACGAATTCGAATCGGCCAAGGACAAGGTAATGATGGGCGCGGAACGCCGGTCCATGGTCATGACCGACGACGAGAAGAAGATGACCGCCTATCATGAGGCCGGCCATGCGATCGTCTCGGTCCACGAGGCCGCATCCGACCCGATCCACAAGGCGACGATCATCCCGCGCGGTCGCGCGCTGGGTATGGTGATGCGTCTGCCGGAGCGCGACAGCTACAGCTATCATCGCGACAAGATGCACGCGAACATGGCCGTCGCCATGGGCGGCCGTGTTGCCGAGGAAGTGATCTTCGGTCATGACAAGGTCTCGTCCGGCGCATCCAGCGATATCCAATATGCGACCAAGCTGGCGCGCGACATGGTGACCCAGTGGGGCATGTCGGAGAAGCTCGGTCCGCTCCAATATGAAGAGCAGCAGGGCGAGACCTTCCTTGGCTATTCGCAGAGCGCCCGCGTCCATATGTCGGACGAGACCGCCAAGCTGATCGACAAGGAGATCCGCGCGCTGGTGGAGCAAGGCTATAACCGGGCCAAGGAGCTGCTGACCAATCACGAGGACCAGCTGCACCTGCTGGCCAATGCGATGCTGGAATATGAGACGCTGTCAGGCGAGGAGATCCGCGCTCTGCTGGAAGATGGCGAAATCACCCGCGACGACGGTACGAAGATCAAGCCGTCGACAATTCCGGCCGCCGGTTCCTCGATCCCCAAGACGACCAGGCGCAAGGGCCCGTTCGGAGACCCAGCGCCGGCGGGCGCATGATGCTCTGACGCGGTAAGGAAAGGGGCGGCCGGTCTGGCCGCCCCTTTTGGTTTGCGAACGCCCTCAAGCCGGGGCGGGCTGGTGCAGTCGGGAGAGGTTGGCGAAGTGCGCGGCGGCTTCCGTACTGTCGGGAGCGCAAGCCTCGGCGCGGCGGGCCGCTTCCACCGCGCCGTCGCGGTTGCCGCGAACCCAAAGCGCCTTGGAGAAATTGAGCCAGAAGCGGCCGTTTTCGCGCCGCCTGGCCCGCAGCGCGCGGCGATAGGCGACGGCGTCGAAATTGCCGGTGATGAAGTCTGCGGTGAAGTTTGCGACCAGGTTGGCGCGGCGCAGATATTCGGCCGGGTCATGGCCTGAAAAGGGTATCTTGAACAATGTCACCGGATTGTGCGCGCGGATGAGCGCGACGTGGCGTGCGTCGACATTGAACGGGTCGTAGACAATCGTAGCCCTGGATACAGCGCCGGGCGTCGCGAGCGTGCAGGACCGAAAATCTATCGCCGCCGCTTCAGCCAGCCAGCGCTTTTCGAACGGCACGAGCGCCGGGTCGATCGAATATTGCGGGCAGAAAACCAGCGCATCATCCAGCCCCAGCGCCGCATAATAGTTGAGCGCCCCGAACCCGCCCATGCTCGATCCGTAGCCGATCCTGCGCAGGCCCAGCGTTGCCGCGCGGATCAGCGCGGCGATCTCGTCCATGCAGGCTTCCTGATACCAGCTGTTGCGGCCGGTGTTGACGCAGATGTGATTGATGCCCCGCGATTTCAGATAGGCATGGCCGAAGGGAACGACGTCGAGCGTCTGCGGCGTGCGCCAGCTGTCGAAGCAGATGACGATATGGTCGGACGGCGCGAACTCATGCCGTTCGACGATGTAGAGATCGTTGCGGAATATCGTGTGCGACATGCGCGGCCTCTCAAACGGCGTTGGCGACCGGCGACTGCGTGGCGCCGGCGAGGTGACGAGGAGATGCTCATCCTTTCCGATGACAGTTGCATGACGGGCATGTGACGATCGCGCCGATATGCATCACCCTGTCGTCGGGAAGGCCTCGATCTGATGGACCCGGCTGCCCGTCAGATGCAGCCGACCCGGCAGGGCCGCGATCCATGCCTGATAGCCAAGCAGGAAATTGTCGTAGCGTTCGGTCGGCGATAACAGGTAATTGCGTTCCTCGCCGACCCTGTCGACGCGATAGTCAAGCGCTGCGGCCTTGGCGGTCAAGGCCTCCAGCCGGGAAGCAGACAAAATCTCGCAGAGGATGAAACAGCGATCGCGGGCCATGATCTCGCGCGCGCCGTCGATCACGCGCTCCTCCGCGCCGCCGACGTCGATCTTGACCGCGGCGACCCGTTCGGCCGACGTCACGCCCAGCGATTTGGATGCGAAAGACCCTCGCGTATCGGGCGCGCCCTTCAAGACCGAATCCAGCGGAATGCCAAACAGATGTTCGATATGGTCGACCGGCTGGTCGAAGGTCGCGGATTCGCCCGGACACATGGAGTAGATGCCGTAGCGGTGGGGCAGGCGAACGGCGGCTTCCCGGTCCCATGCGGCGAGATGCGCGCCGCAGATCCGCCCTTCCATGCCGTTGAGCATGATATTGGCGACCAGTCGTCCATAAGTGACAGCGGCCGCTTCGAAAGCCGCCACCCTGATCTCCGCATTGGCGATTGCGGCTACCAGCGAATAGAGACCCGCATAGGCGCCGACATCGATCATCAGGCTGCCATTCTGCGCCTGACGGGCGAGATAATACCAGATTGCCAGGCTTTCATCCTCGTCGAACTGGTCATCGAGCACCTGCCTGACAATCGGATCGTCCTCGCTCCATTCGTTGACCACGCAATGCATGTGAAATCCGACCGCGCCGAAGCGGAGAGCGTTTATGGCAAGGATTCGGGGCATGTATCTTCCACGGTGAGAAAAGAAGGCGCGCGGCGTCGGAGCGCGGTCAGAAGGCGAGCGACAGGTTGGGATAATTTCTAAGGATATTGATCGCCAGATCACGGCTGTCCGCGCGGCGGCCGTCGAGGCTGAGGAAATATCCGTACAGATATTGCAGGATCTTCAACTCCTTGCAGCGGCGGGCCGTATTTTCATGATCGGACCCGTCAAGCCAGAAGCACAGCGCGTTGGGTTCGTTCTTGATGCGGTTCAGGTGATCGACGTCGATATTGTTGTTCTTGCCGCAGATCGACACGAACAGGGTCCTGCGCGCCTTGCGCATGACTGGAATGATATCGCGATATCTCGCCGTCCTGATGTTGGCGTCCAGCCGCTCGAAATCCTCCACGAAGCGGATCGCGCGCACTTCCTTTAGCGCCTGCATCCCCAATATGGTCTGCGGACCGATGGCGAGCACGAAATCCGCGCCGGACAGGGCGCCCACCAGCATCGCGCCATAACCCCCCATGGATGAACCTATCGTGGCATAGGGGCGGGCGGGCGGCTCGGAATAATAGGCCGCGCGCAGGGCTTCGGCGATTGGGCGGGAGCCGTCTTCGGGCGCCAGGTACCAGCTGTTGCTCCGGTCGCGATAATGTTCGAGCCGGCAACCCAGGGTCGGTGCCAGGCTGCGCCAGTCGTACCAGTCGCCGGATTCCGGATCGGCCCAGTCCTTCCAGCTTGTGAAGCATTTGATAATGCCGGACTGGTCGGCGCGCGCAAGGTCGATGGCGGTTTCGCGGGGGATCTGCAATTCGGTTTCGAGCATGGCGTCCTTCCGAGCGCGCGCTGGGCGATGAATGCCGGTTTTCTTCCGCTTTCATGACAGCCATGTGACCGGCAGGTTACGGATGTGCAGGGCGGGCGTGGACGGGATTGCGCGAGGAAGCGGAACAGGTCTGGCAGTCGCGGGTCGGAATGGTTACATGGGCCGCCACGAATCCCCCTCTCATGCGAAAGTGGCACGCCCCCATGGACATCCGCCTCGGCCTCACCTTCGACGACGTGCTGTTGCAGCCGGGCGAGTCCGACGTGCTGCCGAGCCAGGCCGACACCAGCACCCAGGTGACGAAGGCGATCCGCCTGAACATCCCGATCCTTTCATCGGCGATGGACACGGTGACGGAGGCCGACATGGCGATCGTGATGGCGCAGCTGGGGGGCATCGGCGTGCTCCACCGGAACCTTTCGGTCGAGGAGCAGGCGGCGGCCGTGCGGGCGGTCAAGCGGTTCGAAAGCGGGATGGTGGTCAACCCGATCACTATCCTGCCCAACGCTACCTTGGCCGACGCGCAGGCGCTGATGGAAGGGCACCGGATCAGCGGCATTCCGGTAGTGGAGGCATCCGGCAAGCTGGTCGGCATCGTGACGCACCGGGATACGCGCTTTGCCGAAAATCCCAACCAGCCGGTCAGCGAATTGATGACCAAGGACAATCTTGCCACCGTGAATGTGGGCGTCGGCCAGGAGGAGGCGCGACGGCTGCTGCATCAGCGACGGATCGAAAAGCTCCTCGTGGTGGATGCCGACTATCATTGCGTCGGCCTTATCACCGTCAAGGACATCGAAAAGGCGGTGACCTATCCCAAGGCGACCAAGGACGAGACCGGGCGGTTGCGCGTCGCGGCGGCCACTACGGTCGGCGACAAGGGGCTGGAGCGCACCGAAGCGCTGATCGACGCCGAATGCGACCTGATCGTCATCGATACGGCGCACGGCCACAGCAAGCAGGTATCGGCAGCGGTCGAGGCAGTTAAGCGACTGTCCAACCATGTGCAGGTGGTCGCCGGCAACGTCGCAACGGCGGAAGCCACCAGGGCGCTGATCGGTGCCGGTGCCGACTGCGTCAAGGTGGGCATCGGGCCGGGGTCCATCTGCACAACGCGCGTCGTCGCGGGCGTCGGAGTGCCTCAACTCACCGCGATCATGGATTCGGCCGAGGAAGCCGCGAAACAGGGCGTGCCGGTGATTGCCGATGGCGGCCTGCGTACGTCCGGCGACGTCGCCAAGGCGCTGGCCGCGGGCGCTGGCTGCGTGATGGTCGGGTCGCTGCTGGCCGGCACGACCGAGGCGCCGGGCGAGACCTTCCTGTATCAGGGGCGCGCCTACAAGAGCTATCGCGGCATGGGATCGGTGGGCGCCATGGCGCGCGGCAGCGCCGACCGCTATTTCCAGGCCGACATCAAGGACCAGATGAAGCTGGTTCCCGAGGGAATCGAGGGCCAGGTGCCCTTCAAGGGGCCGGCCAAGGATGTGATCCACCAGCTGGTCGGCGGCGTGAAGGCGGCGATGGGCTATACCGGCAGTCGCACGATCAAGGATTTGCAGGAGCGGGCGCGCTTCGTTCAGATCACCAATGCGGGGCTGTCGGAAAGCCATGTGCATGACGTGACGATCACGCGCGAAGCGCCCAATTATCCGACGCGGTAAGTGTTTGTTTATCCCCGTTCGTTCAGGGAGGGGGTAGGGGGCATTCGCCTCCCATAGGGAAGATGTCGGGCTCTTCCCATATAGATCCACCCCCGGCCCCTTCCGCTTGCGGGAGGAGGAAAGACGTTCATGACCCCATCTGCCCGTGTCCAGGCCGCGATCGAATTGCTCGATGCCATCATCGCTTCAGCGCGCGATGGCGGGCCGGCGGCGGATACGCTGATCGCGCGCTATTTCAAGGAACGGCGCTATGCCGGGGCACGGGACCGTCGGGCGGTGCGCGAATATGTCTATGCTGCGGTACGGCGCGCGGCGGAACGGCCGGAGAATGGCCGTGTGGCAATGGTCGGGCTGGCGCGCGAAACAGCCGAGATAGCCGCGCTGTTCGACGGATCGGCCCATGGACCCGCGCCGATTGCGGATGGTGAGCCAGGCGCGGATGCGGCGGCGGTGCCGGAGTGGATCGTCCCGCTACTGGCCGACATGGTGGAGCAGGATGCGCTGCTCGGCCGCGCGCCCGTGGACTTGCGGACCAATCGGCTGAAGGCGACACCGGCGCAGGTCGCGGCATTGATCCCCGAGGCAAGGCCGGTGCCTGGCCTGCCCGATGCGCTGCGCCTGCCCGAAGGGGCGGCAATCGAGCAACAGCAGGCGTGGAAGGACGGCTTGGTGGAGGTCCAGGACGCCGGCAGCCAGGTCATCGCTGCGGCCTGCGGGGCGGCGCCTGGCATGACCGTCATCGACCTGTGCGCGGGGGCCGGCGGCAAGACGCTCGCGCTGGCGGCCGCGATGCGGGGCGAGGGCGTCCTCGTCGCGGCCGACAGCATCCGCTCGCGCCTGGCGCGCCTGGGGCCGCGCGCCGAACGGGCCGGAGCCACCTTCATCGAAACGCTGCTGCTCGACCAGGGCCATGAGGCAGGTGCGCTGTCGAGCCTGAAGGGCGCGGCCGATGTCGTGCTGGTTGATGCGCCTTGCTCGGGCACGGGAACGTGGCGGCGCAATCCGGAAGCGCGCTGGCGCCTCACCCCGGCGCGGCTTGACCGGCTGGTCGCGGAACAGGCGCGCATCCTCGATTTCGCGGCGCCCTTGCTGGCGCCGGGCGGCGCGCTGGTCTATGCCGTATGCGCGTTGACCAAGCGGGAGGGACGCGAACAGGTGGACGGCTTCTTGCGACGTCATGCTGGCTGGACGGCAGAGCCGTTGGAGACGGGGATCGGGCGACCCTTCGGCGCCGGGCTGTTGCTGACACCCGGCCATGATGGCACCGACGGCTTCTACGTCGCTCGGCTGCGGCGGGCGCCGTGAATCGGACCGGCGCGAAACAGTGCATGGACAATCGCGTGCAGAATCGCGACAATCGGCTGGAATCAACGCCTGAAACATGGCTGGAGATATTGATGCGCTTTACGCCGGCTTCGATCGCCCTTGCAGTCCTGCTCACCACCGTTTCCAGCGCGGGCCTTGGCCAGCGTCCCGACGCCCAGATCGAACCGCTGTCGGTCGAATGGCAGAAGGCGGGCGAGACGGCGCGCGAGTCGGGTGACCTGATCGCCGCAACCGATGCGCTGGAAAGCGCGCTGGCGGTCGATCCGCGCAACCGCGCCGCCTATATCGAACTGGCCGAGGTGGCGCGGGCGCAGGGCCTGCAGGGCAAGGCGATCCGTCTGTACAAGGAGGCGTTGCTGCTCGATCCGACCGATGTCGGCGCCCTGGTCGGGCAGGGCGAGGCGATGGTGGAAAAGGGTGCGATCGCCAAAGCGCGGGAAAATCTGGCCCAGGCGCAGAGCGTGTGCCGCGCCAATTGCGAGCCGGTAGGCGCGCTCGCGGCGGCCATCGCCAAGGGACCGCCGGCCATCGCGCTGACGGTGAAAGATGCCGTGCCGGCGCCCAAGGCCGCGCCGACCGAAACGCCCTGACCCCTGCCTGAACCAACATACTGAAATCGCCGTCTGAACCTTCGTGCGCGGGATGTATTTCCCGCCTATAGTGGGCGGTGTCCTGCGGCGATTCCCGTCGCGGATCGGGCAATCGGGACGGAGAAACGGGATGAGCGTCAACGGCAGCTGGAATGTGACGCTGAGCACCCCGATGGGGCCGCAGCAATTCACCGCCGACCTGATCGCCAGCAACGGCAAGCTGACCGGGACGCTGAGCGGTGCGATCGGGTCGGAAGAGATTACCGGCACCGAAGAGGATGGCGCCCTCGCCTGGTCGATAAAGCTCGACAAGCCGATGCCGATCACCATCGACTTCGACGTCGTCGTTGATGGCGACATCATGGGTGGAGAAGCCAAGCTCGGCATGTTCGGCACCGGCAAGGTGACCGGCCAGCGGATCTGAAGGCTTCAGCCCGCCATCTGCCGCGCTACGGCCACGAATTCTTCCACGCCGATCGTTTCGGCGCGCCTCTGCGGGTCGATGCCCAAGGCCTCCAGCGCCTCCAGCGCACCGGGCAGGCCCTTCAAACTCTGGCGCAGCATCTTGCGGCGCTGGCCGAATGCAGCGGCGGTCAAGCGCTCCAGGGTCTTGAGCTGAACGCCGTCGGGTGCGGGGGCGGGCGTGATGTGGACGACTGCGGACATCACCTTGGGCGGCGGGGTGAAGGCGCTGCGGTGGACCTTCATCGCGATGCGGGCGTCGCCGCGCCATTGGGCCAGGACGGCGAGCCGGCCATAATGGTCCGAGCCTACGGGCGCGACGATGCGCTCGGCAACCTCCATCTGGAACATCAAGGTCAGGCTGGACCACCAGGGCAGCGGCAGCCAGTCGGCGGACAGCCAGCCCACCAGCAGCGCGGTGCCTACATTATAGGGCAGGTTGGCGATGACGTGGGCGCCGTCGCCCGCTTCGGCCTGCGCGTCCACCTGCATCGCATCGCCATAGATGACGCGCAGGCGGTCGGGGAAGGCGTCCGCAAGGTCCCCCAGCGCGGGCAGGCAGCGCGCATCGCGCTCCACCACGACCAGCTCCGCCCCGGTGCGAAGGATGGCGCGGGTAAGCCCACCGGGGCCCGGCCCCACTTCATAAGCACGCCGACTCTCCAGCGGACCGGGAATGGCAGCAATCCTGTCCAGCAATTGTTCGTCGAGCAGGAAATTCTGCCCCAGCGCCTTGCTGGCGCGCAGGCCGTGCTTTGCGATCACCTCGCGGAGCGGCGGCAACGCCGGCTTCGGATCAGCCGGCATGGATCAGGCGAAAGCGCGCGGCCTCTGCCGCCATGCGCAGCGCGGCCATCATCGCGCCGGGATTGGCGCTGTCGGTACCCGCGATGCCAAAGGCGGTGCCATGATCGGGCGATGTGCGGACAATGGGCAAGCCCAGCGTGATGTTGACGCCGTCGTCGAAGTGCAGGGTCTTCAGGGGGATCAACGCCTGGTCATGATACATGCACAGCGCCGCGTCATATCCCGCCCGCGCGCGGGCGTGGAACAGCCCGTCGGCGGCGAGCGGCCCGCTGATGTCCAAGCCTTCGGCCCGCAGCGATTCGACGGCCGGCCGGATCACCTCCACCTCTTCGCGCCCCAGGGCGCCGCCCTCGCCCGCATGGGGGTTCAGCCCGGCGACGACCAGCCGGGGCAGGGCGATGCCGAAATTGCGCTGCAAACCCCGTACCGTCGTGATGGCGCGGGCGCGGATCAGATCGATTGTCAGCACGGAGGGCACATCGGCCAGCGCGATATGGATCGTGACCGGCACGACCTTGAGCGACGGGCCGGCCAGCATCATCACCGCATTATGCGCCGACACGCCGCATCGCTCTGCAATGAATTCGGTCTGGCCGGGATGGGTGAAACCGATGCCGTACAGCTGTTCCTTGGCAACCGGTGCCGTCACGATGCCTGCCGCCGATCCCGCGCGGGCAAGCCCGACTGCGACTTCCAGCGCGTGGAGCGCGACATGCGCGCCTTCGACCGTGGGCGCGCCAGGCTTTACCTCGGCAGGGTCCCCCGCAGGAAGGCAGGGCAGGGCGGCCGGGAATAGGGCGGCGGCTTCCTCGGGCGACCGGACCGGGACGACGGGACCCGCCCAAACCGCGCGCACCGATTCAGGGTCGCCGACCGCGAAGAAGCTCGGCAGCCCCCGCACATCGCGCATCGCCCAGGCTTTGGCGACGATTTCGGGACCGATCCCCGCCGGGTCCCCCAAAGGAACCGCAAAGGGCGGCAGGGGCGGCCGCTCAGTTATAGTCGATGATCGCATCGCGCCGCAGATCGCGCAGGTAGATGCGAGCGCGCTTGTTGACGCGCTCCTCTTCCATCTGGGCCATGATCTGCTCGTAATTGGGAGCGCCGACCGCGCCCGCATCGTCACGGCCGCACAGAACGAGCACGCGTACACCGTCCGCGATCGAGCCGAAGGGCGGGGTCGGCTGACCGACTTGAAGACCCACGAGGATATCCTGGAGCTGCGGCGGCAGATCCCGGATCTTGACATTGTCGTTGTCGACCACGTCGGCGCCCAGCTTCGCGCCGACCTCGTTGGCGGCGCCGCACCCCTTGATCTCTTTCGTGGCGGCAGCGAAAGCCGCCGCCTTCTCGCCGGCCTGTTCCTTCGTCGTGCCAGCCGGGAAATTGACGGCCAGCTGCTTGAGGCTGAGCAGCGCGTCGCGCGGATCGCTCGTCAGCACCTTGCGCTTGTCCATGACGTAGAGGATCGACATGCCGCCGGGGACGCCGATCGGCCCCGCGATCTGGCCGATCTGCATTCCGGCCGCCGCCTGCGCCAGTTCGTCGGGCAGCTGCGCCGGACGGACCCAGCCGAGATCGCCGCCGACCGCCGCGGTCGACGCTTCGGAAAACTGCCGCGCATAGGCCGCGAAGCTGCCGCCGCCCCGGATCTGTTCGATGATGTTGCGCGCGTTGGCAACGATCTGTTCCTGGTTTTCCGGGGTCGCAGACAGGTAGATTTCGCCGATATGGATTTCGTCGCTGCCCTTGGCGGCGTTCATCCGGTCCACGACCGACTTCACCTCGTCCTCGGACACGTTGACGAAGGGCTGCACATTACGGCGCAGCAGACGGTTCCACGCCAGTTCGCCCTCGATCTGGCGCTTGATGCTGGCGGAGGAGGAGCCCTGCTTGCGCAGATACTCGTCGAACTGAGCCGGGGTCTGGCGGAAATTGCCCGCGACCCGCGCATAGCTTTCATCGATTTCCGGCTTGCTGATCGCGATGTCGTTGGCGGCCGCTTCCTGGATCTGCAGCGTTTCGTCGATCAGGTTGCGCAGCACCTGAACCCGCAGCCGGTCCTTCTCCTCGGCCGACACCTTGCCGCCATTGGCGGTGATGATGAGCGCCAGGCGCTGGTCCACATCGGTGCCGGTGACGATGCGGCCGTTGACGATAGCGGTCGCCTTGCGGATATTGGGATCGCTCTTGCCGAACACGGTGACGTCGCGCGGCAGCACGAGCTGCTGGGTGTTCACCCCGCCATCGTCATCGACGACCTGCGCTTTGGCGACCGACATGGGCGAGCCCAGCAGCACGGACGACAGCAGCAGGGTGCGAAAGGTGCGACCCAGAAACGAAAACTGAGACTTGTCGGAACGCATCGTCGAAAATTCTCTCCCTACGGTCCCGATCCTGTTGGGCCGGGCCGCCTTAACCCCTGCTGAGCGACGGGCGGATGAACGCCGTTCCTTATATGCCAAGATTGCGAAAAGCGAGTCGTAGCTGGAAGGCGTTGCCCTTTCGCGCGTCGCCCGTCGTCTGATAGTCGCGGCGCCAGGTCAGGCCCAGCGTCAGGCAGTCATCTTCATAGGCGATGCCGAGGCGGTGGCGCACCGGTTCGTAGCCGTCGGCGACGCTGGTGGTCGCTTCCTTGGCGTCAGTCAAGTCGATGACGGTGGACCCAAAGACTGACCAGAAACGCGCAAAGGATATGCGCCCGCCCAGCCGCAGTTCTTCACGATCCTGCAGGTCCTCCAGCCCCGTAACCGCATCCCGGTTGAGCCGGAGATAGCCGATCATCGCGTATGTCTTGCGGCTGCCGACGGTCGCATCGACCTCGTTCCGGCGTACCGCCAGACTATCCTTGTCCACCCGGAAACGGTGGGTGAAGCTTATGAAGTCGCGATAGCGCACGGTCGTGCGGCCGACGACATCGGATAGCCTGTCCGACAGGCCGGTGCCGTCGGGCAGGATCGCGGCGCGGTTCGTCAGCCGATAGCTTTGGCCAATCACGGTTTCGAGCGAGAAGTCCTTGAGCGACAGGGCATAGTCGAAGCCGTAGGTGATGCGGGTCGAATCCTCGAACCGGTCATAGCCGGCGAAGCGGTTGAGCGCGAAGAGGTTGCTGTCCTCCAGATCGACCGCGCGCGCGTCCTCGTTCGGCACGGCCAAGTTCGCGAGACGGGGGGCCGCGACGATCTGCAGGCGCGGGGCGATACGCTGGATGCCGCCAAATGCCGATCCCATGAAGGGCCAGCGCAGATCGGCCGCGACCGCCGCGATGCCACGGGCCTGCCAGCCCGGATCGCCGCGATAGCTGACCGTGGTGGTCAGGTCATTGTCGCTGCTGTGATAGGCATCGCCGCGCAGATAGCCCGTCAGCGTGAGTTCCTGCCCCAGGCCGGTCAGCCGGCGCAAATTCCATTCGGCGGCGACGAAGGCGCGCTGCGTGTCCTGCCCATGGGTACGCGTGATCGCCAGGCTGTTGGCCTGCAGCTGCACCTGCCCGCCCAGCACCGGGTCGGCCAGGCGCAGGCGATAGTCGAGCACGGGCAGCGCGACCGGCGTCTGCCGCTGCGAATCGCCGGCGCGCAGCGTCTGCACCGTCCAGCCGGCGAGCGAGAAATAGCTGCGTTCGCCGATCCGCTGCGCACCGATGGTCGATCGCAGCCGGTCGTCATAACTGATGTCGTAACGGCGCAGGAAGGTACGGTCGCTGGCGACCCGGATCGTGCCGTTGACGCTCCATTCCGGCGTCAGCTGAAGACCGCCCACAGCGTCGATATATCCGCGAAAATTCTTCTCCGAACTCAGCGGCGTCGTGGATCCGGGCAATGTGTCGGCCGCGCCGACACGGCGGCCGTGGGTGACATAGCCGGTAATCTGGTAAACGCCACGGTCCCACAGGTGGCGGAAGTTCGCCTCCAGCATCGGCAGCGTGTTGGTGTAGACATGCGGCGTGATCGTCATGTCGCGGTTCGGCGCGAGCTTGAAATAATAGGGCAGCGCGAATTCGAAGCCGTTGGTGCGATTATATCGCATCTTGGGCACCAATATACCGCTACCGCCGCTGTTGCCGACCGGGTGGGAGAAGCCGGGCAGGGGGATCAGCGGCAGTCCGAACAGCTCGATCGTCGCATTGGTGTAGGATACCCGCGCCTGCTTGGGGTCATAGACGACCTTGACCGCGTTGATCTGCCAGGTCGGCTCCTTCGGGCAGCCGTCCGATGTTTCGACAGCACAGCCGGTATAAGCGGCCTTGTGCAGCGTGTAGACCCCATCGACCCGCTCCCCACGCGTGGCCGCGAGCCGGCCGCCCGATTCGAGCACGATCAGCATGTTTTCCACCACGCCGTCGCGCAGCGTGTCGGTCACGTCGAAACGGTCGCCATAGGCGATATTGCCGTCGGGATCGGTGACCGAGACATTGCCCGACGCCTCGACCTTGCCCGAGCCCCGTTCCCACACGACCTTGTCGGCACGCAACCGGTTGCCGTCCCGCAGCAGTTGCACATTCCCCGACGCCGTGACGATGTCGGCGTTCGAATCATATTCCAGACGGTCGGCCGCGAAACCGAGCTGATCCGCATTTTCCGGGACTGGCGCGTCCGGAGCGCTGATCGGGGCGGACGGGGCTGAAAGCTCTTGCGCACGCGCGACAGGGATGGTGGCGAGCAGCGGCAGTGCCGCGCCCGCCAGCAGGGTCAGCTTGACGGACGCCCGCAGCGAAGGATGGGAAAGGGCGTCCGAGCCGCTTGAGGGGCGCTTCATGGCCCCGCCTATCGCACCGCTTTGCGCGCGCCGCAATCGTCCGCGTCCCGATAATCGGTCAAACGGCTTTGCCAGACGGCGTCCGCCGCCCTATCTGGCGATTCCCGGCGTGCTGCCGGCGAGAAGAGGAGCCATAATGGACATCGCCTTCAGTTCCAGCCGTCCGCTCAGCGACAGCCTGGTCTTCGCCGTTGCCAAGAGCGGTTTCGACGCGCTGCCGCTCGCCGCCGCGCCGACGCTGGCTGCGGGTGCCGCAGCCGCACGCTTTACCGGTGAAGCGGGAAGCAGCTTCGAAAGCTTTGTTCAGGAAGGCAGCGGCGTCGTGCGCGTCCTGTTGCTGGGAATCGGCGCGGGCGCCGACGGCGATCTGGAAAAGGCCGGCGGCGCACTGACCGCGCGGCTGGCGACAAGCGGAGCGTCTCACGCGGCAGTCGAATTTCCCGGCGGAGTATCGGCTGCGGGCGCGGCGCGGCTGGCCTTCGGGGCGCTGCTGCGTGGCTGGCGTCATGACAAATATCGCACGCGCATGGCTGAAAAGGCAAAGCCGACGCTGCAGCGGCTGACGCTGGTGACCGGCGATCCGGGCGAAGAATGGACCAAGCTGTCGGCCGTTGCCGCCGGTGTCGCCTTCACCCGCGAACTGGTCGCCGAGCCTGCCAACATCATCTATCCCGAAAGCTTCGTCGAACGCTGCCGGCACCTCGCCGAGCTGGGCGTGAAGATCACGGTGCTCGGCAGGCAGGAGATGGCTGATCTGGGCATGGGCGCGCTGCTGGGCGTTGCGCAGGGGTCGGTGCGCGAGCCGCAGATGCTGGCGATGGAATGGAACGGCACACAGGACAGCGATGCCAAGCCCGTCGTCTTCGTCGGCAAGGGCGTGACCTTCGATACTGGCGGCATTTCGCTGAAGCCCGGTGCGGGCATGGAAGACATGAAGTGGGACATGGGGGGCGCGGGCGCGGTCGCCGGCGCGATGAAGGCACTGGCGCTGCGCAAGGCGAAGGCGCGCGTCGTCGGCGTTTGCGGCCTGGTCGAGAACATGCCGGATGGCAATGCGCAGCGGCCGGGCGACGTCGTCACCTCCATGTCTGGCCAGACAATCGAGGTCATCAACACCGATGCCGAAGGGCGCCTGGTACTGTGCGACGCCATCACCTGGGCGCAGACGACCTATGCGCCCGAGGTGCTGATCGATCTGGCGACGCTGACCGGCGCGATGATCGTGGCGCTGGGCGATCAATATGCGGGCTATTTCAGCAATGACGAAGCGCTCGCCGCCGATCTGGCGGCCGCCGCCGAGGCTTCGGGCGACCCGCTGTGGCGCTTTCCGCTGTCCGACGCGTACAACAAGCTGATCGACAGCCCGATCGCCGACATGAAGAATATGGGCGCGCGCTATGCAGGGTCGATCACCGCTGCGCAGTTCATCAAGCGCTTCGTGCAGGACGGTGTCAAATGGGCCCATCTGGACATTGCTGGCATGGTCTGGGCGGACAAGCCGGGGGCGACCTGGGACAAGGGCGCCACTGGATATGGCGTGCGGCTGATCGACCGGCTGGTGGCGGACAGGTTCGAAGGATGATGCGCCAACATCCGCTCGGCACGGCCTTCGACCAGCTTGGGCCGAACGGATATTGAGGCCCCATGCGCATCGATTTCTACCAGCTGAGCCGAGACCCGGTCGAAAAAGTGCTGCCCGTGATCGCGGCGCGCATCCTGGCGGAGGGCGACCGGCTGCTGGTGGTGGATGCTGACGAAGGGCGGCTGGGGCGGATTTCCGAGGGCCTCTGGGCCGGCGCGCCGGAAAGTTTCCTCGCGCATGGCAACGCCGGCGGCGCGGGCGCGGCCGTGCAGCCCATCCTGCTCGCGCCCGCGTGCGATGCCGCCAACGGCGCGCGCCATGTCGCCCTGACGGACGGCCTATGGCGCGAGGAGGCTCTCGGGTTTGATCGCGTCTTTTATTTCTTCGACGCGGATACGATCGACGGCGCGCGGGCCAGCTGGCGCATGCTAGCGAGGAAGGATGGCGTCACCCCGCATTTCTGGCGGCAGGAAGGGCGCAAATGGGTGAAGGGGCCGTAGAAAAGCCTGCGGTTAACGCCTCTTGCGGCGCAGCGCAGCGCAGTCTAAAGGCGCGCCATTCCTTTCCCCCATATCCGGAGCTTTCGACCGCCATGGCCGTCACGCGCACCTTTTCGATCATCAAGCCCGATGCCACCCGTCGCAACCTGACCGGCGCCGTCACCAAGACGCTGGAGGAAGCCGGTCTGCGCGTCGTCGCGTCGCGCCGCATCCGCATGAGCCGCGAGCAGGCCGAAGGCTTCTACGCCGTCCACAAGGAGCGTCCTTTCTTCGCCGATCTGGTGGCCTTCATGATCTCGGGGCCCGTGGTCGTCCAGGTGCTGGAAGGCGAAGACGCCGTGAAGCGCAATCGCGACATCATGGGTGCTACCAATCCCGCCAATGCCGACGAGGGAACGATCCGCAAGCTGTTCGCCGAATCCATCGAGGCCAATTCGGTCCATGGTTCCGACAGTGAGGAAAATGCGGCGACCGAGATCGCCTATTTCTTCAAGCCCGAAGAAATTGTTGGCTGACCGTCCATCGCCATCGCTGATGCAAAAGGCCCGGCGCTCCTGACGAGTGGCCGGGCCTTTTCAGGTTCGGCGATGCCGGCCTGTCGTTCCGCTCAGTAAATTCCGCCCTGTTCCGACAGGAAGTCGGCGTCGGTGCGGGCCCGCGTCGCCCTGGCGGCCCGCTGGTCGGCCGCCTTGGCCTGCTCTTCGACCTCTTCCTTGCGCATGGTGCGGCGCGGCTCGCTCTCGGGCTTGAAGGCTTCCCAGATCACGGCGGCCTTGGGCTCGTGCGTCGGCCACGCGCCATAGACGCGTTTTCCGGAACGGCGGTCGATCGCGACCATGCGAACGCCTGCGGGTGCGACGAAGGGCGTCTTGGGCATCGTTTCCAGGATCGGCGCCATGGCCTGTTTCCAGATCGGCGCGGCGATGCGGCCGCCTTGCGCCCAGCCGCCCAGGCTGCGCGGCTGGTCGTAGCCGATATAGACGCCGGCGACGAGATCGGGCGATCCGCCCACGAACCAGACGTTGGTCGGTCCATTGGTCGTGCCGGTCTTGCCGAAGAGCGGGCGCTTCAAGTCCGCGAGTACCGTAGCGGTGCCGCGCTGAATCACGCCTTCGGTGATGTGCACGACCTGATAAGCGGTCATCGGGTTCATCACCTGCCGCCCCTCGAAGCCGAAGCGCGGCATCGGCTTGCCGTCCCAGTTGGCCATGTTGCAGCCGTCGCAAGGGCGCCAGCGTTCAGGCCAGATCACCTTGCCGCGCCGGTCCTGCACATAGTCCATGACCTTGGGCGTCAGCTGGCGCCCATGGTTCGCAAGCATGGCATAGGCGTTGACCATCCGCTCGACCGTGGTTTCGCCGGCGCCCAGCGCGAAGGACAGATAGGGCTGATAGTCGCCGATCCCCATCGCGCTGATGGTGCGCACGACCCGCTCCATTCCCGTGGTGCTGGCGGCGCGGACGGTCATCAGGTTTCGCGACTGCTCCACACCCCAGCGCATCGTCTGCGGCCCGGCGCTGCCGCCCGAGAAGTTACGGAAGCATTTTTGGCCGAGGCTGGCGGTCTGGTAGACGCACAGGGGCCCGTCGACGATGATCGATGCCGGGGTCATGCCATTGTCGAGCGCGGAGGCATAGACGAAGGGCTTGATCGTCGAGCCGGGCTGACGCATCGCCTGGGTGGCGCGGTTATAGGAAGACAGGCGCGCATCGAAGCCGCCCTGCATCGCGCGGATGCGGCCGGAATGGACTTCCTCCACGACCATGCCGCCCGACACTTCGGGAATACTGCGCAGCGCCCAGTCGGCGCCGTTCCTGGTGACCACGATCAGGTCGCCCGATTTCATTGCGTTGAACGCCGGGCCGCCGGTGCGGCGATAGGGCATTTGCGCGGCGAGGGCGGGCATGGTGCCTGTCGTGCCGTCGGAGAAGCCGATCTGCGCGCCCGACGATGCGCGATCGATGACCACGGCGACGCGCCAGCCGGCATAGTCGATCCCGACATAGCTGGCGGCTAATTCCCGCAGCCAGCCCTTCGTCACATCGATATGCCCTACAGGGCCCGACCAGCCGCGTCCGGCATCGAAGCGTTGCAGCCCGGCGCGCAGCGCATTGGCCACGCTGTCCTGCACCATCGGATCATAGGCGCTGCGCACCCACAGGCCGCCGGCATAGACGCTGTTGGGACCGTCATCGCCCTTCTCGCCGAAGCGCTCGATCAGGCGGCGGCGAATTTCCTCCATATAATAGCCGCCAGCGCGGGCGTTGAGGCCCGAATTGCTGGCGTTCACCGAGCCAAGCGGCTTCGCCTTGGCCTCGTCGCGCTGTGCGGCCGTAATCCAGCCGTTCGCGAACATCTCGCCCAGTGCCCAGTTGCGCCGGTCCAGCGCACGGGCATGACCTGTCGTGCTTTCGGGCCGGTAGTTGGCCGGCCCCTTGGGCAGGATGGCGAGATAGGCCATTTCGTGCAGTTGCAGGTCGGCGACGTCCTTGCCGAAATAGGCGCGCGCGGCCGCCTGTACGCCATAGGCGTTGCGGCCCAGGAAAATCTGGTTGAGGTACAGCTCCAATATCTGCTGCTTGGACAGGACGCCCTCGATGCGATAGGCAAGGATCATCTCTTTGACCTTGCGCGTGGGCGAATATTCGTCGCCGATCAGCAGGTTCTTGGCGACCTGCTGGGTAATGGTGGAGCCGCCGCGCGCGCGCTGGCCCGAACCGATCTTGCTGGCATAGTCGACCACAGCGCCCGCGAAGCCGGGAATGTCGACGCCATGATGTTCGAAGAAGGTCTTGTCCTCCGCCGCCAGATAGGCGCGGATCAGGAGCGGCGGATAATCACTGTACTGGAGCTGCACGCGGCGCTCGCGGGCATAGCTGTGAACCGGCTGGCCGTTGATGTCGCGTACCATGGTCGGCAGCGGCGGCTCATATTCCAGCAGGGTCGCGGCATCGGGGAGCCCCCGCGCGAAGATCAGCCAGAACAGGCCGACCGCCAGCAGGAAGCCGCCCAGCAGCATCGCGGTCCAGCGGAACCAGCGCCGCCGCCACAGCATGCGCAGTTGCGCGGCATAGCCGTCCGCCTCTCGGCGCAGACGGTAGGCAAATTGCCGGGGAGGACGATCGGGGCGGGCCTGTGCCATTGTGCTGATGGCTCTAGGAATAAATTTGGCGAAGCGCCAGCGGGTAATCCCGTAAGAATGATGACCTTGAGCGGCCGCCTGCTCTACCCTAGATGACGTCCATGCCGGTCACGCCCATAACAGAACTCAACGACCGCGCGCGCGACGTTTTCCGGTTGGTGGTGGAAAGCTATCTCGGGACCGGTATGCCGGTTGGGTCGCGCACGATCAGCAAGCTGGCGGCGTTCGGCCTGTCGCCGGCCTCGATCCGCAACGTGATGCAGGATTTGGAAGAATTGGGGCTGCTGGCCGCGCCGCATACCTCTGCGGGGCGGATGCCGACGGAATCGGGGCTGCGGCTTTTCGTCGACGGGATGATGCAGGCGGCCGAACCGTCCATCGAGGAACGGCGCGCGATCGAGGCGGGGGTGGTGGAAGGCGGGCCGATCGAGGAGGCGCTGTCGGCGGCGACCGCCGCGCTGTCGGGCCTGTCGGCCTGTGCCGGCATCGTCATGGTGCCCAAGCGTGAGACCGTGCTGCGCCAGTTCGGTTTCGTGTCGTTGAACGCCGCCCAGGCGCTGGTCGTGCTGGTTGGGCAGGACGGGTCGGTCGAGAACCGGGTGCTCGACCTGCCACCGGGCGTCACGCCCGGAATGCTGAACGAGGCGGCCAATTTCATGACCGCCCGTTTTGCCGGCATGACGCTGGCGCAGGCGGGTGCGGCCCTGCAGCGCGAGCTGGAGGCGGAGCGGATGGCGCTCCAGGGTGCGGCGCGCGCGCTGGTGGCGCAGGGGATCGCGATCTGGTCGCAGGATGCCGACGCGCGGCCGGTGCTGATCGTCAGGGGCCAGGCACACCTGCTGGATGACGGGACGACCGCCGACCTGGAGCGGGTGCGCGCCCTGCTCGACCAGCTGGAGGGCAAGCAGGAGATTTCGCGTCTGCTGGAAAGCGCGCTTGCGGGCACAGCCACCAAGATATTCATCGGTTCCGAAAACAAGCTCTTCTCGTTGTCGGGCTCTTCGGTCATAGCCGCGCCCTACCGGGGCGGGGACGGCCGGGTCGTCGGCGTGGTCGGCGTCATCGGCCCCACCCGCTTGAACTACGCGCGGGTGATCCCCATGGTGGATTTCACTGCACAGACCCTGTCGAGACTGATGAGATGAACGAAGACAAATCCAATATCGAAAATAGCGAAGTCGTCGATATTCTGCCCGAAGATGCGGCCCCCGAGGCCGATGCGGCAGCTGCCAGGATCGCCGAGCTGGAAGGCGCACTGGAAGCGGCCAAGCAGGATGTGCTCTACGCCCATGCCGAAACGCAGAATGTGCGCCGCCGGCTGGAAAAGGAGCTGGCCGATACGCGCGCCTATGCCTCGACCGCTTTTGCCCGCGACATATTGTCCGTGGCGGACAATCTGACCCGTGCGCTGCAGGCCATTCCCGCGGACCTGCGCACCGACGACAAGTTCAAGGCGCTGGTCGCTGGCCTGGAGGCCACCGGTCGCGAGCTGGATAGCGTGTTCGGTCGCAACGGCATCAGCAAGATCGAATCGATCGGCCAGCCGCTCGATCCCAACAAGCATCAGGCGATGATGGAAACCCCATCGGCCGACGCTGCGCCGGGCACGATCCTGATCGAGATGCAGGCGGGCTATACGATCAAGGACCGCCTGCTGCGGCCCGCGCTGGTCAGCGTGGCGAAGGCGCCGGAATAGACCGATCGACGGCGGGCGTAGGCTTCACCGCGCCGCCTGCCGCCGCATCGCGATAAGCAGGCCGCAGAGCGCGACCAGCGAGGACAGCAATATCGCCGCCGCGGCGCCGTCGGCCTCAAGATGGCGGACGAGCGGATAGAGCGTCGCCAGCAGCGTCGCGGTCGCCGCAGTCCGCACGATAAGCACCGTCGTCGCCCTGCGGGTTGCGGTGAGCGCCGCCTGGTAGGTCGCGCACACCAGTTCGGCGAGGGCGGCGGTGCCCATCAGGATGACGATCATGTAGGCGCCTTCATAGGCATCGCCCGCGAACAGATCGATCCCCTGGCGCCCGAACAGCAGCAGCACCGTCATCAGGATCACTCCGCTGACGAGGGCGATGCGGTTGGTGCGGTTGAGCAGGTTGCGCAGGTCGTCATGCCGTCCGGCCGCCCATAGCAGGCTGAATTCGGTGTAGAGTGTGCGGCTGATGATCTCGACCAGGCGCGCCATAGCCTGGCCCAGCTGATAGCCGATGCGGAACAGCCCGGCCGCGATCGGACCGAGCATCACGCCGGTCGATACGGTGACGATCTGCTGGCTCGCGGTGGAGAAGACCGCGCCCAGATTGGTGATCAGGGCGAAATGCCACAGCTTGTCCTCGGCCTTGGGCACCTCGCGCAAGGCGGTCAGCGGATTCTCGCGAGGCGGGGTGCCGAAGCGGCGGAGCGCCAATATCCAGTGGGCGGCCGCCGTGGCGGCCTCGGATATGAACCAGACGATCATGAAATTCTGCAGGCTGGGCGCGAAGAAGGCGACCGACAGCGCGCCGACGAGCCGGAGCGAGGGCATCATTCCTTCGGCGATCGCTGCATCGCCGAAATATTCGCCGACCCGCAACATGCCCGACGCGGTCGACCGGAAGCAGAGCTGGAAAAGGAAGATGAACCAGAAGGCAGTGGTCGCGACACCGCCGGTCCAGCCCATATGGTCGGCCAGGAAGCCGAAGCCGACCAGCACGACCGTCATGGCGACAAGGCCGCACATCCCTTCCAGGCACATGCAGAACAGCACCAGCCGGCCAAGCGCATGACGATCGCCGCGCAGGCGATGGGCGGTGCCATATTGGACCATGATCTGCCAGGTATTGAAATCGAGCAGGCCGTAGATGAGCTGCGCCGTCGCCAGGATGATGGCGAAGGTGCCGAATTCGGTAGGCGTCAGGCTGCGCGTCATCGCGGCGAGATAGAAGAGGCTGGCCAGCGCGTTGAACAGGCGGCTGGCCAGAAGCCAGCTGATGCTGCGGATGATCCGCCCGCGCGTATCGGCCCTGTTGCCGTCGGCGGTGCCGTTCGATGATCCGTCCGATGGGTCCACGGCGCGCAGCCCTAGTCGCCCATCGGCTCGGCGGCAAGCGGGCAGGCAGGCGGGCGGGTAGCGGGCATGGCAGGGCTTTTCTTTTGGCCCCTGCGCGCCTAGCTGCCGCTATGGCCCGGCCCCGCATATTGTTCCTGTTCAATCACGATGCCGCGCATCAGGCCGCGCATATCGCGGGGATCGCGGCGGAACTCGCCCTGCGCCAGTCTGAAATCGAGGTGATCGCCGCCACCGGCACAGCAGCGATCGCGGCAACGGTGCGCCGGATCGTGCCGGCGCAGGCGCATGGCGCGATCAGCTGGGTCGACCTGTCGCTGCCAAACTGGCTCAACGCCCTGCTGGGGCCTGCCAACAGTGTGGCGCCTGTGCGGCGGCTGGCGCGGCTGCGGCACAATATCGATCTGTTCGCCAGCGTGGACATGATCGTATCGACCGAGCGCACCTGCCTGCGGGTACGCCGCCGGCTGAGAGCAAGGATGGGGGAGGCGGCGCCGCTCTTCGCCTATGTCCCGCATGGATCGGGAGACCGCAACGTCGCCTATCATCCCGAACTCTCGCAGTTCGACCTGTTCCTGCTGAGCGGGCGGAAGCTGGTGGACGAGATGGTCGCCCACGGCATTACGAGCGCTGACAATTGCCGCCTGATCGGCTATCCGAAATTCGATACAATCGACCGGGCGGCCCGCCCGCGCTTTTTCGACAATGACCGGCCGACCATTGTCTACAATCCGCATTTCGACCCGCATCTGTCGTCCTGGTTCACGCTTGGCCCGGACATATTGCGACTGTTCGCGGGGCAGCCGGACCGATTCAACCTGATCTTCGCGCCGCACGTCATGCTGTTCCGCAAGCGGCTTCACATATCGCCCGAATATCGCATCGCGAAATTGCGGCCGGACATCCCGCCGGAGGTGCTGGACGCGCCCAACATCCGGATCGACACCGGCGGCCCGCGCCTGTTCGACATGAGCTATACGTTGGGCGCGGACGCCTATCTCGGCGACATGAGCAGCCAGATCTACGAATTTCTGATCCGTCCCCGTGCCTGCTTCTTCCTGGACGTGCACAGCGGCACGGCGCCGGGCCTTCCGCCGCCCTATGAATTCTGGCGCAACGGCCCGGTCGTCGCCAGCGTCACAGCGCTGGCGGACCTTCTGCCCGATTGGAAAGCCATCGCGCGACGATATCGCCCCGTGCAGGAACGGCTGATGGCGCACAGCATCGCCGACGATCCCGCGCATAGCGCGTCGGAGCGGGGCGCGGCTGCTTTGACGGAAGCAATTAGCTGGCGACGTTATGCCCTTAAGTCTGCTAAGGGCTTGAACTGAAGGCTGGTATCGGGGGATCGTCGGCCGGGGCATTGACGAGAGAGACTATGGCGTCTGATTTTCCGGCGGGGGAATCGCAGGATCATGCCCGGCGTCCTGGGCCGCTGCTCAGCATTTTGGTTCCGATCTACAACGTAGCCCCGTGGCTGGAGGAGTGCGTCAATTCGATCCTGTCTCAGCACACGGGCGACGATGTCGAACTCATCCTGCTGGACGACGCGTCCACCGACGGATCGCTGGCGCTGGCGCAAATGCTCGCGGATCGCCACCCGGGCCGCGTCATCCTCATGGCACATGAGGTCAATGAGGGGTTGAGCGCGGCGCGCAATTCCATGCTTGGGCGTGCGCGGGGCCGCCATGTCTGGTTCGTCGATTCGGACGACATGGTGATGGACGGTGCGCTGCCCACGCTCCTTGACATTTTGCGCCGGCATGATCCCGATGTCGTCATCTGCGACTATAGCAAGAATGGCGCGCGCGACGTGTCCGCCTTCGCCGGCAAGGCCTGGACACTGGATCATGATCGCGATGCATTGCTGCGCGGCGTGTTCCAGAGGCGGCAGCTCCACGCCTGGCTGCGCATCAGCCGGCGGGCATTGTGGGGCAGCGACCTGCGCTTCCCGATCGGCCGCGTGTTCGAGGACGTGGCGACCACGCCCGCGCTTATGCTGCGCGCGCGCAGCTATTATCACGTGCCAAGGCCGTTCATCTTCTACCGCTGGCGACCCGGCAGCATATTAAGCTCGGTCCGGGGCGGCCGGTTCGACCAGCGCAAGCACGACGATTTCGTCTATGCGCTTTCCGGTCTGAAGGAAGACATGGCCGCGCGCCTGCCCGAAGCCAGTATGGAAACGCGTTTCCGCATATCCTACTTCATCGAAAAGGAATTTTCGAAGGTGGGCTATCGTCTGCTCAAGTCGGCGATCAAGCAGCCGGACCTGCGCCCGGTCGATGCGACCATCCGCCGCTATTACCATGCTTTCGGGCAGAGCTCTCCCATCGCCTTCCGGCAGTTGCCGGCCATGTACTGGCGAAGAGGCGATATCTTTCGCTGGATGGTGCTGCGCTATTTCCTGTCCCGCGTCGGCTCTCCCGAAATGCCGGTGGCGCGCGCGGCCTGACGGCGGGGTTGTCGCGCGCCATTCGCATCTGCGAAAGCCCGCGTTGGGCGCCGGTCGGCATTTTCGGCTTTGCCCTTGGTCCTTCTTTCGGTATCGGGCGGCATCGAAAGGATAAGCGCATGGCCGAATTTGCACTGCCCAAGAACAGCGTCGTCAAAGGGAAGGGCGTCAAGCACCCGGCTCCGGAGGGTGCGAAGGCGGTCAAGAGCTTCAAGGTCTATCGCTACGATCCCGATTCCGGCCAGAATCCGCGCTACGACACGTTCGACATCGATCTGGACGATTGCGGCCCGATGGTCTTGGACGCGCTGATCAAGATCAAGAACGAATATGATTCGACCCTGACCTTCCGCCGCTCCTGCCGCGAGGGGATATGCGGTTCCTGCTCGATGAACATGAACGGCAAGAACGGCCTCGCCTGCACCACCTCGATAGAGGAGTGCGCGGGCAGGGAAGTGCGGATCACGCCCCTGCCGCATATGGACGTCATCAAGGACCTGGTTCCGGACTTCACCCATTTCTACGCGCAATATAATTCCATCCAGCCTTGGCTGAAGACCGTATCGCCGCCGCCGTCGGGCAAGGAGCGGCTGCAGTCGCCCGCCGACCGCGAGAAGCTTGACGGGCTGTACGAGTGCATCCTGTGCGCCTGCTGCTCGACCAGCTGCCCCAGCTACTGGTGGAATTCAGACAAGTTCCTTGGTCCCGCCATCCTGCTCCAGGCCTATCGCTGGCTGGCCGACAGCCGCGACGAATATACCGGCGAGCGGCTGGACGAGCTGGAAGATCCGTTCCGCCTCTATCGCTGTCACACCATCATGAACTGCGCGAACGTCTGCCCCAAGGGCCTCAGCCCCGCCAAGGCGATCGCCGAGACCAAGAAGATGATGGTCGAACGGCAGCTCTGACGAAGGGCGCAAGGCCTTGCCGCAGAGCAGTCCGGACGACGCGATCGATTATCTGCCGTCACCCGATCATCCGGGCTGGCACCTGTGGCAGATGCGCAATCCGGGGCATTTCAACGATCTGTACGGCGACGTCCTGCTTCGCACGAATGCGGATGGGACGGCGCGCGTCCGCATTTATCCAAAGCCGCATCTGACCAATGCCGACGGCAATATCCACGGCGGCGCGCTGATGGGCTTCGTCGATATCTGCCTCTTCGCCGGCCCCTACCAGCTTGGCGTCGGAGCCGCGATGGGTGCCGTCACCGTCGATGCGCAGGTCCAGTTCGTGGGCGCCGCGGATCTGGGCGCGCCGGTCGATGCTTTGGTGGAGATCGTGCGCGAGACCGGCGGCTTCGTCTTCACGCGGGGGCTCGTGGTGCAGCAGGATCGCCCGATCCTGAGCTTCACCGGCCTCATCAAGAAGCGCCGGTCGCGGTCATGACAACCGTCCTTGCCCGCTATCACGCGCTGATCGCCGCCGGTGAACTGGGCGCCGATCCGGACCAGGAAGCCGCTGCGGCACGGCTCGACATGCTGCAGCGCGAACTTGAAGCGGTGCCGCCGCGCGGGTCGACGCTTTGGAAGCTATTGCGCAAGGTGCCCGAGCCCCCGCGCGGCCTTTATATGTGGGGCGGGGTCGGGCGCGGCAAATCGATGTTGATGGACCTGTTTTTCGACACGGTGCAGGTTCATCGCAAGCAGCGCGCTCATTTCCACGAATTCATGCTCGACGTCCATGCCCGCCTCGCCCAGGTGCGCAAGGCGGAGAAAGGCGATCCCATCCCTCCGGTGGCAGAAGCGCTGGCCGAGGAGGCGCGGTTGCTCTGCTTCGACGAGATGGTGGTCAACAACATGGCCGACGCGGCGATCATGTCGCGCCTCTTCGCGGGGCTGCTGGAGCGGCGCGTGACGATCGTCACCACGTCCAACCGCGCGCCCGACGAACTCTACAAGAACGGGCTCAATCGCCAGCTCTTCCTGCCCTTCATCTCGCTCATCAAGGCGAAGCTGGACGTCATGACTCTGGACGGGCCGACCGACTATCGGCTCGACCGGCTGGGCGATACCCAATTGTGGCAAGCACCCAACGGGCCGAAAGCGACCGCGGCGCTGTCTGCCGCCTTCTTCCGCTTGACCGACTATCCACCTGAGGACCGTGCCCATGTGCCGTCGGAGGATATCCCGGTCCAGGGCGGACGTACGCTGCATGTGCCCAAGAGCCTCAAGGGCGTGGCGGTCTTTTCGTTCAAGCGGCTGTGTGCGGAAGCGCGGGGGGCGCCGGACTATCTCGCGATCGCGCGGCGTTTCCACAGCGTCATCATCGTCGGCATCCCGGTACTGGGGCCCGAGAACCGCAACGAGGCGGCGCGCTTCGTGACGTTGGTCGATGCATTATACGAGTATAAAGTGAAGCTGCTCGCGTCGGCGGACGCCGAGCCGGCACTGCTTTATCCCGAGGGCGACGGGGCATTCGAGTTCGAGCGTACGGTGTCCCGCCTGATGGAGATGCAATCAGCCGCCTATCTCGCGCTGGGGCACGGACATAAATAATCACTCGTCGAAAACGCTTCCATAATCTGCGGAGCGATCCACCCTCGACGGGGTCAGCGGTCGAACAGATCCCATCATCGATGCCGCCCGGACACGGCT
>JBEVME010000097.1:0-34208 GCA_040508785.1 Sphingobium sp. | reverse complement strand
CGCCGGAGGATTACGCACCGAACTTGTACGTCGCGGTCACGCCGTAGGTGACGGGATCGTTGCGCTGCGTCGAAGCGACCGACAGCGGGGCGGGGAAAAGCAGACCGGTATTGCCATAGCGCCGGTTCAGGATGTTCCGGCCGTAGACGGCGAGTTCAACCCCATTTTCCAACGTAACGCCGAGACGGCCATTGAGTTCGCCACCAGCCTTCCGCGTCAGTGCTTCGGCGACCGAGCGAGTGATCGCGTCGGTCAGGGCAACACCGGTGACGTTGTTGCGGAAGTTGTAAAGCGCGCTCTTTCCCTGCCAGGCATAGTCGAGATGCGCGTTCAGCTTGCCGAGGCCAAGCTGCGTCTCATAATCACCCGCAACGGCAAAGGTCCACTTGGGCACGCCGGTGAAGGCTTCGTCACGCTTGTCACCCAAATCATCCGAGTATTTCAGATATTTCGCGTCGGCCAGCGCCGCGTTGCCGCTGAGCGTGAAGCCGTCGAACAGGCGTGCGGTCAGTTCCACCTCACCACCGTAGAAGCGTGCCTTGCCAGCGTTGCCGACGATGGTGGCCGTCGTTGTGGGACCCACCACCAAAGTGGTCCGCTGGATATCGGTGACTTCCGAATAAAAGGCGGCGAGGTTGAAACGAACGCGGCGGTCGAACAGTTCGGTCTTCAAGCCGATCTCTTCTTCCCTCGAGACTTCCGGCTTGAACGGCACGAAAACCGAGCCAGCCGCGCCCGACGCGCGCAGGTTTTGGCCGCCCGACCGGAAGCCCTTGCCGGCCTTGATGTAACCCAGGACCTCGGGCGTGAACTGGTAGTTCAGACCAGCGGTGTAGGAGATGCCGTCATAGGTGGCGTGACGTTCGATGCGGCAAGTGGTCGGATCGGCGCCGCCGATCGAGCAGCTCACTAGCGCGCCCGTCGCGGCATTGACGGTTCGGTTGAACGAAACCAGGTTCTTGTCTTCCACCGAGTAGCGCAGGCCGCCGATAGCGGACAGCTTGTCGGTCAGATGGAAGGTACCCTGGAAGTACATGCCCATGCTGCGGTTGGTGACGTCGCCCGACAGGATGGCCCGCGTCAGCGGTGCGGACAGAGCCGACAGGGCCGGCAGCGTGATCGCGGTCGACTGATCGCGGCCGGTCTCCTCAAAGACATAGAGACCGCTGGCGAAGTCGAGGAAATCGCCGAACGCCTTGCCGTTGATCTGCAGCTCGCCCGAATAGGATTCGAGCTTCTGTTGGCCCAGCGTCCGCACGATGTTGAACGGCGACCCTTCGAGATCGATGTTCGCGTTCGAATCAATCTTGCGATAGCCGCCGATGAACTTCACCGCACCGAAGAAGGTGTCGAGATTGGCGGTCATCGTATAGGTCTGGGTCTTGGCGTAGCTGCGCGGATCTTCCGTCGGTGCCGCGTTGTCGGTACCCCGGATGGAGTTGATATAGCTCGTCCACAGGGCGCCACCGATGGTGTCCAGAGTGGCCTGGCCAGCGGGAGTTGCCAGCAGCGCTGCATTGGCGGGATTGGCTTCCACCGCCGCTTCCCAGTTCGCGCGCGAGGCCGTGCCGACATATTGCGTCTGATAGGGGCGCGTCAGCGCGTTCGTGCGATAGAGTTCGCCCGAGAAGAGCAGCGAGAAATTCTCGGTCGGGTTCGCCAGCACCTTCAGGCGGCCGGTGTAGCTGTTGCGCTCGCCCAGCTTCTTGCCGGTGTTGAGGTTGGTGAAGAAACCGTCGCGCTGGTTGATCGTGAAGGCGCCGCGGACGGCGAGCTTGTCCTCGATCAGCGGGACGTTGATGATGGCGGTGCCGATGCGCTCGTTGAAGCGGCCATAGGTGGCCGAGATCGAGCCCGAGACTCCGTTATAGTTGGGATCGTTGGTCTGCAGCAGCAGCGCGCCGCCCGTCGTGTTGCGACCGAACAGCGTGCCCTGCGGGCCGCGCAGCACCTGGGCGCTCTGGATGTCGAGCAGGTCGGCATTGAGGCCATAGGCGCGCGCCCAGTAGAAGCCATCGACATAGGTGCCGACCGAGGGGTCGAGCGTCGCGAGAACGTCGGTCTGCACCTGGCCGCGAATCGTGATCGACGAAGCGGTCGCGGTCGAGGCGGCCGACGAGAAAGTGATGCCCGGGGTCAGGCGGGCGATGTCGGGGATGCGCACCGCCGACTGCTGGGTGAGTGCGTCGCCGGTCTGCACGGTAACGGCGACCGGGACGTTCTGCAGGTTTTCCGAAACCTTGCGCGCAGTGACGATGATGTCGCCCAGGCCGCTATCGTCCTGCGCATAGGCGGGAACCGACAGGCTGGCGGCCAGCGCGGCGAAGGAGGTCATTGTAACGATATTCAGGCGGGGACGTAGTGCCACGATCTTCTCCTTGAGGTCGCGACTTTGGGGGGTCGCTGTTCGGCGGCTCCTTTGCCGAGTTATCGGCGTGGCGTCGAGAGATGAAAGACCATCACTTTCGGAAAACTGATCGAGTGTGACTTATGGGCAACATCGGCTCGATAACGTCACTTTGTGCGAGTGAACACGCATTTCATCGAGCGAAACGCATTGCCGCAACGGTTCCGCGTCGAAGAAGTGTGCCATGTCATCGCGTCACCCCATGATCATTCCGACTAATAACGACAATTGCGCGCGTCACCTGTCTAGCTTAGTGCACCACCGACTCTTCATAGATTCCCAAGAGGATGGCTGCATGAATTTCGACCTTTCCGACGAACAGAAGATGCTCGCCGAACAGGCGCGCGGTCTGCTCGGCGAGCGCTCGACGCCCGACCGGCTGCGGTCGCTGATCGACGCGGGCGCCGAATGGGACGAATCCCTGTGGCGCGAGATTGCCGAGATGGGCTTTCTGGGCGCGGCGATCGACGAGGCGCATGGCGGGCTTGGCATGACCGAACTCGACCTGGGCGTCATCAACGAGGAACTGGGCCGGGCCAACGCCGCGCTGCCCTTCTTCTCGTCGATCGTGCTGGCGGCCGATGCCATCCAGCTTGCCGGCAGCGAAGCGCAGAAGGCGGCCTGGCTGCCGAAGCTGGCCAGTGGCGAGGCGATCGGCACCTTCGCTTATGCCGAAGGTGCTGGCGGCTGGAACGGCCCCGCGCTCAAGGCGGTGCTGGACGGCGGCACGCTGAGCGGTACGAAGACGCCGGTCGCGGACGGCGGCATCGCCACGGTCGCGGTCGTGCTGGTGCAGTCGGGCGGCAGGCCCGCGCTGGCGGTCGTCGACCTCGATCAGGCGGGTGTGATCCGGACGAAGCTCGACAGTTTTGACCAGCTGCGCGCGCATTATGCGCTGAGCTTCGAAGGCGTGGCGGCGCAATTGCTGGACGGGCCTCAAGCGGCGAGCGCGATCGAGCGGCTGTTCGACCGCGCGGCGGTGCAGGCGGCGTTCGAGGCGGTCGGCGGAACCGACGCCTGCCTCGTCATGGCGCGCGATTATGCGCTGGAACGCGCGATGTTCGGCCGTCCGCTCGCCAGTTATCAGGCGATCAAGCACAAGCTGGCGGAGATTGCGGTGGCGCTCGAACTGGCGCGCTCCAACGCCTATTTCGGCGCCTGGGCGGCCGGCGAATCGGCGGACGACCTGCCGATCGCGGCGTCGGCCGCGCGCCTGTCCGCGATCACCGCCTTCGAAAAGGGCGCCCGGGAGAATCTCCAGGTGCATGGCGGCATCGGCTATACCTACGAAGCCAACTGCCATTTCTACTATCGCCGCGAACGCACGCTGGCGATTTCTCTAGGCAATCGCGAGGCATGGGCCGATCGGCTGATCGCGCATCTTCCCGGCAGTCAGGTAAAGGCGGCTTAAGAACATGGATTTCAACGACACCCCCGAAGAGGCTGCCTTCCGTGCGGAGGCGCGTGCCTGGCTCGAAGCCAATGCCCCGGCGCATGAGATTCCCGAGGGCGTAAAGCTCGACGATGCTGACGAGGTGGCGCGCGGCAAGGCCTGGCAGCGCGCTCTCTATGACGGCGGTTTCGCGGGCATTACCCTGCCCAAGGTGCTGGGCGGCCGTGGTGGCACGGTGATCGAGGGCGTGGTCTTCGCCGAGGAGGAATCGCGCTATCGCCTGCCCAAGGGTCCCTATGTCGGCATTGGCCTTGGCATGGCGATCCCGGTGATCGGCAAGCATGGCAATGACGAGCAGCGCGCGCGGTTCATCGACAGGACATTGAAGGGCGAGCTGACCTGGTGCCAGCTCTTCTCCGAACCGTCAGCAGGCTCCGACCTCGCCAATCTGCGTACCAAGGCGGTGAAGGATGGCGACGACTGGATCGTCAACGGCCAGAAGGTCTGGTCGAGCTGGGCGCATGAAAGTGACTGGGGCATCCTGGTCGTGCGCACGGACGCCAGCGTGCCCAAGCACAAGGGCATGAGCTTCTTCGTCGTCGACATGACCACCCCCGGCGTGGACGTGCGCCCGATCAAGCAGATTTCGGGCGCGTCCGACTTCAACGAGACCTTCCTCACCGACGTGCGCATTCCCGATGCGAATCGCATTGGCGCGGTGGGCGAAGGCTGGGCCTGCTGCATGACCGTGCTGATGGGCGAGCGGCTGGGCAGCGGCAGTTCCAAGAGCGCGATGGCGCCGATCCTGGATTATGCGGCGGCGACGCCGCGCGGGACAGGCACGGCGCTCGACAGTTCGGCCGTGCGCCTGTCGCTCGCCGACGCGCTGGCAGAGGAACGGGGCGGCAAATATTTCGAGGCGCGGCTGCGCACCATGGTCTCGCGCGGCGAGAATCCCGGCGCGCTGGCAGGCATGGTCAAGCTCGCTTATGCGGGCCGCCAGCAGCGCGCGCTCGGTCTTGCGATGGAAATTCGCGGGCCCGAGGCGCTGGCCCCGTCCGCCGACGACGCGACTACTCGCGAGCTGCAATATGAATATATCTGGTCGACGGTCATGCGCATCGCGGGCGGCGCGGACGAGGTACTCAAGAACCAGATCGCCGAACGCGTTCTGGGGATGCCGGGCGACGTGCGGTTCGACAAGAATGTGCCGTTCGACCAGCTTTGATCGGCGCCGCATTCACGCTATGACGGGCAATAAGGCAAAAGGCTTCGCGCTTGCACTTTGGGCCTTTGCTCGATAACCTAGTTACATAAGAGGCTGGGGATTTTTCTGATGTCCGTGTTTTCCGATCTGCTCAATGGGGTCCTCGCGATCGACCCTGATGCCGACGTCATCGACTATCATGGCAAATGGTATAGTTGGCGCCAGCTGGGCGATACGATCGCCGCGATCCGCGGGCAGCTTGCCGGACTCGGCCTGGGCGAGGGTTCGCGCGTCGGCGTGATGGTCCGCAACCGGCCGTCGCCCTTCGCGGCGGTGCTGACGGCCGTGTCGGCCGACGCCTGCATGGTGTCGATCAACCCGCTCTATCCCGAAGAACGGCTGATCAAGGATATTGGCGGCCTCAAGCTGCCGGTGGTGATCGGTGAGCAGGGCGACCTGGAGCGTCCCGGCATCCTCGACGCGCTGAAGGCGGCGGGAACGGCCGTCATCCAGCTGCCGGGGATATTGGAAGGTGCGGTGCTGCGCCCCGGCTACGAGACGATCGGTGCCGACGCGGTGCGCGAACAGCCCGGCGTCATCATCGAGATGCTGACCAGCGGCACGACAGGCGCGCCCAAGCGCATCCCGCTGAAGCGCGCAGCCTTCGAAAAGAGCTTCGCGGGCGCCCTGTCCTACGAGAAGGACCGCAAGGAAGGCGAGCCCGCCAAGCTGCGTCCGGGCGTGACCATCCTGTCCAACCCAATGACGCATATCGGCGGCCTGTGGGGCGCGCTGACCTGCATCGTCGGTGGGCGCAAGGGTTGCCTGCTGGAGAAATTCTCTGTCGAAAGCTGGCGCGACGCGATCCTGCGCCACCGTCCCAAGGTGGCGGGCGCAGTGCCGGCTGGCCTGCGCATGATTTTGGACGCGAATATCCCGAAGGAAGACCTGTCGAGCCTGGTGGCGCTGCGCACCGGCGCGGCCCCGCTAGACCCGTCGGTGACGGCAGAGTTCATGGAGCGCTACAATCTGCCGGTGCTGCAGAATTACGGTGCGACCGAATTTTCAGGTGCCGTCGCCGGGTGGGGCCTCAAGGACTTCCACACCTTCTGGCGCGAGAAGCTGGGCAGCGTCGGGCGCTTCCAGCCCGGCGTGACCGGCCGGGTCGTCGATCCTGAAACGCGCGAGGAAATGCCCGCCGGCGAGGAGGGCGTACTCGAGATGAAGGCTGCGCAGTTCGCCAATGGCGGCGAATGGCTGCAGACCACTGACCGGGCAATCATCGATTCGGACGGCTTCCTGTTCATCAAGGGCCGCGCCGACCTCGCCATCATCCGCGGCGGGTTCAAGGTGCATCCCGACGATGTCAACAATAGCTATGAAAACCACCCCGCGATCCGCGAAGCGGTGACCGTGGGCATGGAGGATCGCCGCCTGGGCGCGGTGCCCATGATGGCCATCATCCTCAAGAACGGTGCGGCCGCGCCGAGCGATGCGGAACTGACCGCCTATGGCCGCGAGCATCTGATGCCTTATCAGGTGCCGGTGCGCTTCCTGATCGTCGACGACGTGCCGCGCACGCCCTCGATGAAGCCAGCCCTGCCCGCCGTACGCGAGCTGTTCACATCAGACGCCGTCGACGCGGCCTGACAATTTTCGAACGAAAGACTAGAGACATGGCCACCAAGAGCGACGACATCCTTCAAAGCGACGAGTGGAAGAAGGCGACCGAATATTCGATCACGGATGAGGATATCGAGCGGCAGAAGAAGCTGGTCGGCTTTTACGAGCCGGCCCGCTCGCGCGAATATATCCAGACCGCGACGACGGACAATATCCGCAATTTCAGCCACGGAAATGGCGACGACAATCCGCTTTATTGCGAACCCGACTATGCCAAGGCGACCCGCTGGGGAAGCGTAATCGCGCCAGGCATGATGGCCGGTGTCATCAACTCGCCGATGCTGGGCGATCCCGTTCCGGACGAGATCAAGGCGCTCAAGAAGTCGCTGTTCCGCGGCGTGCATGTGTTCGTGTCGGGCTCGACCTGGGACTGGTATCGGCCGATCTTCCCCGGCGATACGCTCTACAGCTACAATGGCGAGGAAAGCTGCGAGGTAAAGCAGTCGGAGTTTTCAGGCCGTTCGGTCATCACCGTGCGCCGCGACGTGAAGATCAACCAGCGCGGCGAAGTCGTCGCGGTCTATCGTATCCTGCGCGTGCTCACCGAACGCAAGACCGCGGCCAAGAAGGGCAAATATTCGGCGATCGAGCCGGCCAGCTACACCGACGAGCAGTTCCAGGACATTGAGGACGTGTACGCGCAGGAGCATGTCCAGGGTCCTGTCCCCCGCGACTTCGCGAGCGTGTGCGTCGGCGATTCGATCGGCAAAATGGCCAAGGGCCCGCTGACCGTCACGGACGTCATCTGCTTCCACGCCGGCGGGTATGGCTTCGTGCCCTATGCGCCGACGGTCGGCCGTCTGGCCCACAAGAACCGCAAGCGCATTGCGCCCTTCTATGTGAAGAACGAATATGGCATCCCCGACGTCGCGCAGCGGCTGCACTGGGACCCGAAGTGGGCGCAGGCGATCGGCAACCCGATGGCCTATGACTATGGAGTCATGCGCGAGAATTACCTGTTCCATTATCTGAGCGACTGGGCAGGCGATGATGGCATCATCCTTCACGTCCATGACGAGATTCGCAAGTTCAACTATATGGGCGACACCCAGTTCATCACCGGCGAAGTGACGGGCAAGCGCGAGGAAGGCGGCCAGAACCTGGTCGACGTCACCGTTCGCTTCACGAACCAGCGCGGCGACGAGACGGTGCGCGCCACCGCCACGATCGCGCTGCCCTCCAAGGGCAAGCTGCCCCTTTACCCCGAAGTGCCGCGCGACCTGCAGGAGCAGGCGACGCAGATGATGGCGCGCCACTGGGAATTGCTCGCCGCTTCCAAGCGGAAGTAACGGCCGGTCCAGAACGGGCGCGCCTTTGCCGGGGCGCGCCCGGTCCTTTTTCTCGCGAGACGGCGCTCCGGAGGCCTCCATGCTCGACATGTCCACCCGCACGGCGTTCAACGAGGAACATGCCATGTTCCGCGACACGGTGCGCCATGTGTTCGAGCGGGAGCTTGTCCCCAATCTCGACAAGTTCGAGCATGAGGGCATCGTCACGCGCGAATTCTGGAAGGCCTGTGGCGAAGCGGGGATGCTCAGCCCCAATGTCGACGAGGCCTATGGCGGCCTCGGCCTCGATTTCGGCTATAATGCCGTCGTCGCCGAGGAACTGGCCTATGCCGGGTCGTCGGCGGGGCTGACGCTGCAGAACGACATCACCGCCGAATATATCGAGGTTTACGGATCGGAGGAGCAGAAGCAGAAATATCTGCCGGGCATGGTATCGGGCGACGTCATCGCCGCCATCGCCATGACCGAGCCGGGCGCCGGGTCCGACCTGCAGGGCGTGCGCACCACCGCGCGTAAGGACGGCAACCATTATATCATCAACGGCAACAAGACCTACATCACCAACGGCCAGCTTGCCGACGTCATCATCGTCGTCGCCAAGACGGATCCGGAACTGGGCGCCAAGGGCACGTCGCTGATTCTGGTCGATGCCGACACGCCCGGCTTCGCGCGTGGACGCAATCTCGACAAGATCGGCCAGCACAGCGCCGACACGTCGGAACTCTTCTTCGAGGATGTTCGCGTGCCGATGACCAATTGCCTGGGCGAGGAGGGCAGGGGCTTCATCTATCTGATGAGCCAGCTGCCCCAGGAGCGCCTGTCGATCGCCGTGTCGTGCCAGGCGTCGGCCCAGCGCGCCTTCGACGAGGCGGTGGCCTTTACCAAGGACCGCAAGGCATTTGGCAAGACGGTGTTCGAATTTCAGAACACCAAGTTCACGCTCGCGGACCTCAAGAGCCAGCTCCAGGTCGGTTGGGCGCATCTGGACTGGGCGATCGCGCGGCATATCCGTGGCGAACTGACCACGGCGGAAGCATCGGCGGCCAAGCAATGGCATTCCGACATGCAGGGCCGCGTCATCGACGCCGCGCTGCAGCTGCACGGCGGCGCGGGTTACATGAACGAATATATGGTCGCCCGGCTGTGGCGCGACGCCCGTGTGACGCGCATCTTTGGCGGCACGAACGAGATCATGAAGGAAGTGGTCAGCCGGTCGCTCTGACCGGCGCCCGCGAGCGGGTCAGTCGTCGATTAGCCAGGCCATGGCTTCAGCTTCGGTTATGAAGGCGCGTTCCTGGTCGTTGCGCATGGCGCGCTTCACCTGCAGCAGCCCGAGCACCGAATGGATCACGACCGCCATTCGGTCTCGCGGTCCGACGGCGATGGACGGTATGGTGGCCAAGGCGTCGATCGCAGCCTGGGTCTGAACGGTCGACTGCGTGCTGTCGACATACATGAGTACGCGGCCGGTATGCCGCCGGGCGACATCGACGATCCTGATCAGTTCGACACGATACGCCTCGACCTCATCCAGCGTGACCATGCCGCTGCTGATGAGGCGGACGAGACCCATATCCTCGTCATAGCTGAGTGCGAGCAATATCCCCTCCCCGCGATATTCCGTTTCGCCCTTATCATTATACTGTTCGACCCGCGGGCCGATCTATCGCTTCGGGCGGGGTACCGCAAGCAGAGCGTCGATGGCGGCGGTCAGCGCGATCGGCTGCTCGATCATGATATGATGGTGGGCCGCGGGAATGCATATGGGGGGGCCGCACAGCGGCGCGATCTCCGCAGCCATGGCACGACGCCCCTCGTGCATGACCTCCGTCAACGCGCCATAGATCACGTCGGTCGGCACCGGCACGCCGAACAGGTCGGCGCGATAGGCATGGCTTTCGGCATTGAGCGACGTGGCGGCATCGTCGTCGAACTTCCAGGTCCAGCCGTCGGGGGTCTCGCGGACCGAATGATGGGCGATATAGGCCAGCACGTCCGGGTTGGGCCAGCCGCCGGGCGGGATCAGCCGGAAGCGTTCCACCGCTGCTTCGCGCGTGGGATAGAGTCGCTTGGGCGGCACCGGGATCTGATGCCCGACATCGGCGGCGGTCGGCAGCGCGGTGTCGATTATGACCAGCCGTCGCACCCGCTCCGGCGCGGCGATCGACGCCATGATGCCCGACATCGCCCCGAAGCTGTGCGCCACCAGCGTCACCGGATCGAAACCGCACGCCGCGGCGACCGCCAGCACTTCGCGCGCCAGCTGCTGCCGTGCATAGACCGGCCGGCGGTCGCTGTCGCCCATGCCTGAAAGATCGATCGCGGCGACGCGGTGGGAGCTGGCGAGCGACGGGGCGATATGATCCCACCAGCGCGCATGGGCGCGAAAGCCGTGGATCAGGATCAGGCCCGGGAGGTCGCTCGCCTCCAGATTCCACCCGCGATAGGCGATGCTCGCGCCTTCCACCTCGACCCGATGCTCGCTGGCGGTCTGCGCCCATTGTTCGGCGAGCCATTGCCGGGTCACATCGTCAGTCGTCATGCGGCGGAATCCTCTGCCTGTTGTGAGATGATGCCGGGTAACGGCAACAGGATCGCCAGCGCGAGCGATGCGACCAGGGCGATGCCGGAGTAGACAAGCGCTGTCGCCGTGCCGACATGTTCGGCGACATTGCCCCATAGCATACTGCCGAGCGCCAGACCGCCGAATGCATGCATATGATAGAGCGACAGGCATCGGCCGACGACGCTGTGCGGAGCGGACATCTGCACGGTCACGTTGACCGACGACAGGGCGGTCACCCATGCCGCGCCGGCGATGGCGATCAAGCCCGTCGTCAATATGCGGTCGACGGACAGCGCCGTGACGATCGCGCAGACGCCGAAGAGCAGCGTTCCTGCCGCGAAGGTCCGTTCCGTCCCGAACTCCCTGCGGGCGCGGGCGGCTAGGAAGGCGCCACCGACCGAGCCGATGCCGAACGCACCCAGGATGATCCCGAACACGCCCTGTTCCCCCTGTAGCAGGTCGCGCGCGACCAGCGGCATCAGTGCCCAGAGACCCGACGCCGCCACGCCGAAGACCGCGACCCGCAGCAGGGCGCAGCGCACGGGCGCCGTCGCATAGGCCGCCACCACCCCGGCCCGGATCGCGATGAACAGCGGTTCGCGCGGGGCGGCATGTTCGATCCGCGGCTTCCAGCGCAGCAGCACGACGATGAGGATGATATAGGAGCAGCTGTTGACGGTGAAGTTGGCGCCCGCACCCGCCAGCGCCATCAGCGCGCCCCCGATTGCGGGCCCGACGGAACGGGCCAGATTATAGTTGATGCTGTTGAGCGCCACGGCCGCCGGCAGATCCTCGATCGGCACCTGCGACCGGATCGAGGCCTGCCAGGACGGCCCGTGCAGCGATGTGCCGCATCCCACCAGCAGCGTCGCCGCCAGCAATATCCACGGCTGCACCTGGTCGGACAGGGTCAGCACGGCCAAGGCCGCCGACGCTGCCAGCATGACCCACTGCGCGATCAGCATGACGCGCCGGCGGTCATAGCTGTCGGCCACCGCGCCCGAAAAAAGGGCCAGCAGCATGACCGGGAGGGCGGCGCAGAACTGGACCAGCGCGACCATGCGCGGCGACCCGGTCAGCTGCGTCATCATCCACGCGGCACCGGTCGACTGGATCATCGCACCGAAATTGGAGATGAGCGTCGCCAGCCAGATCGCGCGAAAGACCGGCTGGCGAAACGGGGCCAGCGCTCCTCCCTGCCGCATTGACGAACCTCCCAAATCGGTATTTTGCTAGGCAACTACGTTATACTTCTCCATAGGCCGCACTTGTCCCGTGTCAAACGCGGAGCGTCCCGGACTGTGATATGCTCGCGCCGCAAAACCGAGGGAAACGCATGGCTTACGAAAAAATCCTGTACGAACTGGTCGAAGATGTCGCTTTCATCCGCATGAATGATCCGGCCACGCTGAACGCTGTTTCCACCCAGATGGGCGAGGAAGTGCTGGCCGCGCTGTGGCGCGGTGAAAAGGAAGCGCGGGCGATCGTCCTGGGTTCGGTGGGGCGAGGCTTCTGCTCGGGCGCCAACCTGGCCGAGGGCGGCTTCGACCTCAGCGATCCCAATCGCGACATCGGCGGCCGGCTGGACGGGGTGTTCAATCCGATCGTCTACCAGATGCGGGCCTCGCAGGTGCCGGTGGTGACCGCCGTGCGCGGCGCGGCAGCGGGCGTAGGCTGCGGCATCGCGCTGGCCGGCGACATGATCGTCGCTGGCGATGCCGCCGCCTTCATCATGGCGTTCCGCAATGTGGGTCTGGCGTCCGACGGCGGCGCATCCTATTTCCTGACCCGCGCGATCGGGCGGGTCAGGGCGATGGAGATGATGCTGCTGGGCAAGAAGCTGCCGTCCGCGACCGCGCTGGAATGGGGCCTCATCAATCGCGTCGTGCCCGAAGAGGAGGTGGATGCGGCGGCGCTCGCGCTGGCCAAGCAGCTCGCCGAGGGGCCGCGATCGCTTGGCATCATCAAGAAGGTCGCCTGGGCCGCGCTCGACGCGGCGTTCGAGACGGCGCTGTCCAACGAACGCGTGGCGCAGCGCGACGCCGGTCGTACGGACGATTTCATCGAGGGCGTCGCGGCCTTCCGCGAACGGCGCCCGGCCAGGTTCAGCGGCCGCTAGCACCTTTTCATTTGCACTTGTCTATCGACCTCTGCACATTGCCCCGACATAAATATAGGGCGGAGAGCGGGGATGAGCGGAGATGCGGGGCCGGCGCGCGCGGGCGCACCGGTGGACACCTCGACCGATCATCGCTGGTGGACGCCCGTGCGGCGCCATTATGTGCTCGTGATGCTCTGCCTGGTCGGCCTGCTCAACTTCGCTGATCGCCAGATCATCGCCATATTGCTGGAACCCATCAGCCGGGACCTGCGCCTTAGCGACACGATGATGGGGCTGCTCACGGGCATCGCCTTTTCGGCCGTCTATGTGATCGCGGGTATTCCGATCGCCCGGCTGGCAGACACGGGGTCGCGCCGCCGGCTGCTGACGATCTGCCTCAGCCTGTGGACGGTCACGACCATGCTGTGCGCCTTCGCCAGCAGCTTCTGGCAACTGGCGCTGGTGCGGGTGGGGGTCGCGGCGGCCCAGTCGGGCGGGGCGCCGGCGACCCAGTCGATGCTCGCCGACCTCTATCCCGCACGCCAGCGCAGCACCGTCATCGGTATCTGGAGCGCGGCGCAGTCGCTGGGCATCGCGATCGGGCTGTTCGCTGGCGGCGCTGTCAACGCGTGGCTGGGCTGGCGCGCTGCTTTCCTGATCGTCGGCGCGCCGGGCTTGCTGCTGGCGGTCATCTTCGCGCTAACAGTGCGGGAGCCGCTGCGCGGCATGTCTGATACGGGCCTGCATCGAGAGGGCGGGGCGATGCCCACCACCGCGCAGGCCCTGCGCTTCGTCCTGCGGTCTTCCGCCCTACGCACCATCCTGTTCATATCGATGACCTGTTCGATCGCCGGCTATTCGGTCCTTACCTGGGGGCCGACCTTCTTCGTCCGGGTCCATGGCATGACCACGGCGGCGGTCGGGCTGTACATGGGCATCGGCCTGGCGCTCGGCCTCATCTCGGGCAATCTGTGCAGCGGCTATCTCGCCGACCGACTCGCGAAGGGCGACTTCGCCACCTATATGAAGTTTTCCGGCTGGGCGACGCTGCTGGCGGTGCCGACCGGCCTCATCTTCACGCGGGCCGATTCCATTCCCCTGTCCATGACCGGGCTGTTCGCCGCCGCCTTCTTCATGACTTTCTGGCTGCCGCCCACCTATGCGGTCGCCATGGGCCTGACGCCGCCGCGGATGCGCGGGCTGATATCGGCGCTGATCGCCTATTCCGGCACGCTGATCGGCGTCGGCCTTGGGCCGTTGCTCGTCGGCGCCCTTACCGACATATTTCGGCCGAGCCATGGCGACATGGCGATACGCGAGGCGTTGACCTTTGCCCTGGCAGGCCTTGGTGCAAGCGGCCTGCTCTGCTTCCTGGCGGTGCGGCCGGTGCGCGCCGCCGCGCAGGCGTTACGCGTCGCCGATGGCGGCTGACGGATCAGGCCGGCGCCGTCTGCGCGGCGAAATCTGCCGTATTGACGCGCGGCCCGCCGTCGAAGCGCTGGCACACATGGTGGGTCGCCATCTTCGACCCGATCGGGCCCATCGTCATGTGGGTGCGCAGGTTCATGCGGTGGAACAGCCAGATGAGGTCGCGGTCGTGCGCGCCGGTATCCCGGTCGGCGAGCACGAACGCCTCCAGCCCCGCTTCGGCCGCGCGCCAGTCGGCATGGCGCACGCCGGTCACCCGATGGATGTCGTCCAGATTGTCGGCCCAGATACGGTCGCCGATTTCGGCCATGCGGCGCAGATGGCGCGCGGTGCGGAAGCCGCGCCGCAGCTCCTCCTGCAGATAGGGTTCGTCGGTCTGCACCCGCCGCAGCAGCCCGATCAGATAATCGTGCGATGCATCGGTCGCCAGGTCGCGCGGCGCCGGAACATCGACCGTCGGCAGCGCCATCTCGTAAATCTCGGCCAGCGCCTCGGTCGCCATCAGGCTCGTCTCGCTGTCCCACTGCATATAGGTCATGAGGTCCGTCTCGGGCAGCGGGTCGCGCACGGCATTGCCGAACATCATCTCGTTGCCGAAACAGGCCGCGACATGCATCTTTGCGACGGTGTCGAGGTCCACCTTCGTTCCCGTCAACTGCTCGTATCGCGCATAGATCTTCCTGAAATCGCCATAGTCGATCAGTGTGTCGCGCATCCGCCAGACGGTCAGATCTTCCATCGGGTCGCCCAGGCCGCCGAATTCCAGGTCGATCAGTGCCTGCAGATGTCCGCCCTCATGATGGAACTGGCCGCTGTCGGACACGATCGGCACGGGTCGTTCGATCGTTCGCCAGGGGTTGCGCTCAATCCAGCCGATGCCGAATTCCATGAACGGGTAGGGTCTGGTCTTGGTCTCGCGAAAACGCTGTATCTGGTTCAACGTGCCCGTGGTCTGGCGTATGCCCGCCGCGACAAACGGCGCCGGGTCCAGGCTGTGCAGCTTCGCAAGCGCCTGGATATATTCGTCGACGATATTGTCGCGCTCCGCTTCCGGCAGCCCGACAAGGCTCTGTCGGCCGGGGATGAAGCTCATCAGCACGGCGTTCAGCCGGTCGGACCAGTGCAGGATCTTGGGCACGGGAATGCCGCGCGCCTCCAACATGCGGTGGAATTTCACCTCGTCCTGAAGCGGCTGTTCGCGCTCCTGCAACCGCTCGCCGCGCAGCACCAGCTTGCCGTCTTTCCCATGCCATCCGACGTCCAGAAACCATTGCGGGCGCCAGCGGGTCTGCCGCTCCATGCCAAGCACGGTCAGCCCCGGCACTTCGGCTTCGAGCACGCGCTTCACCTCCGCATCGGAAGGAATGGTGATGTTGTCGGCCTGGGGGCATCCGGTCGGGGTCATCCTCCGAACAATCAACATCTTTTGATAGACATCTGTCAACGAAATAATGCAGCAGCGCCGGCCCCGGCTATGTTCTTGGCGTTTTGGCTGGGCCATTCACGCTTCGCCGGACATGCGCGGATCACGCATTGCGCCCAAAACAAAGGAGAGAGCAGTTGACCATTACCCGTGATACGCCCTTCACGCCGCAGGACGACGGTTATCACACGCTGTCGGATAATCCGCTCGACCTCGAAACCAATTGGTGGGCGATCAACATTCCCGAGCGGCGCATCGGCATCTGGCTGCACACGGCCTATTATCCCAATCGCGACATGGTGCGCAGCCGCGTCTTCGCCTGGGATCCGACCGCGCACGAGCCTTGGCGCCTGCTTTATTATCGCAATACGGAAGACGCGATGCCGGCTGCGCCGGACATGCGCGACATCCAATATCCCAATGGCGGCTACAGCCTCAAGGTCCTGAAGCCATTGATGGACTATCGGGTCGAGTATCGGGATCCGGATGCGGGCTTCGGGGTGGAGTTCGATTTCCGGGCCGCCCATGCGCCCCACCGCTTCACGCCGGGCGAGCCGCCTGCCGTGCACAATCCGCATATCGACCAGCTCGGCCGTTTCACCGGCACGCTGACGCTGCGCGGCGAGCGCATCCCGATCGACTGCTGGTCGGTGCGCGATCGCACCTGGGGGCCGCGCGAGGGCGCCCATGCCTCGGCGCAGAAATATCGCGACACGCCCACCCGCATCCTCCACCCCGGCGGCCCGCGCTGGCGTGAGGTCGAGCGGGAGCGGGGGCGGGGGCGCATCCAGTATATTTACGGCCACGCAGACGACCAGACCGGGTTCCTGAGCTTCGTCCGCCCGCAGGACGGCGACGCGCAGGGACGCAGCCCGCTCAACATGGGCTGGCTGCTGAAGGACGGAAAATTCGGCCGCGTGGACAAGACGCGCAGCTGGATGAAGAACTGGCGCTCACCCGAAACCGGCTTTTCGCAGCATATGGAAGCGATGATCGTCGATGAGGAAGGCCGCAAAATGGAGGCGGAAGGCATGACGGTCGCGCACATGTCGGAGCGTGGCAACGGCTCCAACGCGCTGATGCGCTGGTCGTTCGAGGGGCAGACCGGCTGGGGCGAAGATCAGGACAGCTGGAAGAACGATCATTTCGCGCGGATGCTGCGCGCATTGCGGGCGAAGTGACGGTGGCCGACACTCGGGCACGCGCCCTTATCACCGCCGCGACCGGCCGGCGCGCCGCGCTGGAAACAGCGATGCGCGATACCGCCGGCGATCTGGTCTGGGGGACGCGCATCGCTGGCGATCCGCTGCCCGACACCCCGCACCGCGAGGCGCTCGGACCCCATGCGGAGATATTCGACCTCTTCGTCGAGGCGGCATCGGCCGACGCGGTGGCGGCCGTCCTCGCGCCCCTGGCGCCGCTCGTCGATCCGGCGCGGTCTGCGGTGATCGCTGGACCCTATCATCTGCTGATGCCCTGGCAGGGACCCTATCTGATGATCTTCGCGCTGCGGCCGCGCGTCGGCATGTCGCGCGCCGACTTCCTCGACTATTGGACGACGAAGCATGGACCGCTGATCGTGGCGGCGGGCAGGGGCAAGGGGAGCTATTACCAGCTCCATGCCCATCCCGGCGCGACGACGACGCTCGCCCGGACACTCGGTTATGTGATCGACGATCTGGCGGGCAATGCGGGGGGCTGGCTGAAAGAGCCGGAGAAGCTCGCCCGCTTCTTCCACCATCCGAGCACGCTCGCTGCGCTGGCCGACGAACGCATGTTCATCGACCATCGCCGCTCGCCGCTCAACATCTACCGCATTGAAAGCGCCTGAGCCGCGTCAGGCGGCCGCCGTCCAGTTCTGGAAGCCCTCGGCATCGCGGGCAATCGTGCCAGTGCTGCCGACCGGCTCGACCGCGCCGTCGGTCAGGAAGGCGATACCCGCCGCGTCCGATCCCGCGACCCGCGCCAGCGTCCGCCCGCCATCGGGCGTGCGCGCGACGACGACGCCGCTGGTCGCCGATCCGTCCCGGCCGTAGAGCACGGTGAAGGTCTCGATCGTGGCCGGGCCTTCATAATCCTCGACGGTCGGCGGTACCGCCGCGCGTTCGCCGTCGGCGACCGCCTGAAAGTCGAAATCCTGCGGGAACTGCGCAGCGGCGATCGGCTCCTTGCCGATCACGATCGTATGATTGTGCGTCGCGAAGCCGCCATTGGCGAACAGCAGGCCATAACGCCCGCCTTCCCGCAGCTTCTGCACCATGCTGACCACCGCATGGCTCATATAATTGCCGATCGGGCCGCCGCCGAAGGTGAGGCCGCCGAACACCGTGGCGGGCCTTTCGACCGGCCAGTCCAGCACCCGCCGCGCCATCTTGGGCACGCAGGGGAAGCAGGAATAGAGTTCGACGCAATCCAGTTCGTCCGCCCCGATCCGGTTCAATTCCAGCGCGGTACGGATCGACACGGTCATGCTGGGGGAGCGATCATAGCGGTCGCGCTTCAACGGATCATGCTTCTCATGCGCCGCCGCGCCCATGCCGACATAGATGATACGGTCTTCAGGCACCCCGCGCCGCCGCGCCTCGGCAAGGCTGGTAACGATGAAGCCAGCGCCCTGGTTGACCGAGGAATTGGCGACCATCAGCTTGGTATAGGGATGGGCGATCGGGCGGTTGTCGGCGCTCGGCGTCACCACTTCCTGAGCCGTGCGCGGCTTGTGGATCCACGCGCCCGGATTGGCATCGGCCACGTGCGAGAAGTGCGACCAGATCTTCCCGCTTTCCTCCTGCGCCTGCGCCAGCGTCTGGCCATAGGCGGCGCGGCCGGCATTTTCGTAGAGCGGATAGACGTCGACCGGCGCGACCAGTCCATAGCGCGCGCGGAAGCCTGGCGTGCTTTGGGCGGACATGGCGCGCGTCGCGTTCTGATCGACCGCGGCGGTCTTCTCGGCGGCTGCCCTGCGGTGCGCCGCCGTGCGCAGCGCCTCGCCACCCGCGACGGCGGCGATTTTGATTTCGCCCGCCCCGATTCGGTTGGCCGCTTCGTTGAGCAGCAGGATCGGGCTGTCCCCGCTCGCCGTCTCGGTCTGTTCGCAGCGCGCGGGGGTCGCGCCGACCGCGGCGGCGACGGTGTCGGCCACGGGATTGGTCTCGCGGAAGGATATCTGGTCCACCACGGCGAGCGAATCGAGATCGGCGAGCCAGCCGCCGCCCGCATCCGTATCCGCCTCCCGGAGTGCCGCCGCCATCAGGCCGGCGGAATCGAGACCGGCAAAGGGATCGGCAGGCCGGTCGTTGACCTGGCCGACGCCGACGATGACCGGAACAAGTTCGGGATTGCTGCTCATGTCGCTTCCTTCCTTCAGGGGGCTCAACGGCCCTTCCATTGCGGCGCGCGCTTTTCGGCGAAGGCGCGGGGACCTTCGCGCGCATCCTCGGACCGCATCAGCACGGCGCTTTCCCTGTGCGTCTGCGACCAGCCCGCATCGTCCCCGGCGATCCGCCCATCGACGATACCGAGCGCGATCCGCTTGCTTGCCTGCACCGACAGCGGTGCATTGAGCGCGATCCGCTCGGCCAGCGCCATCGCCGCGTCGATCAGCGCCTCGCGCGGGACGACGGCGTTGATAAGGCCAAGGTCGAGCGCGCGCGCGGCGCCGATCGGATCGCCGGTCAGCAGCATCTCCCTCGCGATTTTTTTCGGCAGCTGCTGGACGATCCGGAATGCGCCGCCCGCGCCCGCCACGATGCCGCGCTTGACTTCGGGCAGGCCGAATTCAGCGGTGTCGACCGCCACCACCAGGTCGCAGGCCAGTGCGATTTCCGTGCCGCCGCCCAATGCCGTGCCGTTCACCGCCGCGATCACCGGCTTGGAGATCGGATGGCCGACGATGCCGGCAAAGCCCCAGCCGAGCTGGACCGGATCGCTGGGCGCGATCTGCTCGCCGCGCGACAGGGCCTTCAGATCTGCGCCCGCGCAGAAGCTCTTGTCGCCAGCGCCGGTGATGATGACGGCGCGAACCTCGACGTCGGCCTCTGCCTCCGCCAGAGCCGATCCCGCGCCGACCCATATCGCATGGTTGATCGCGTTGCGCGCATCGGGCCGGTTGAGTGTCACGAGCATCACATGCCCTTGTCGCTCCACCAGTACAGCCTGTTCCTCGCTCATGTCATCTCCGTTCAGTTCAAAGGGTCGCGGGCGTTTCGAGCACGCCTTGCGCGACCAGCGCCGCGATGGCGGCTTCGTCGAGGCCAAGGACCGTCCGCGCGATCTCGATTGTATGTTCGCCCAGCGCCGGGGCGGGCCGCTCGGGCGGATCGATCAGGCGGGTCGACCTGACCGGCGCATTCTCCGCCGTCACCGGATCGGCGAGCAGGGGATGATGTTCGGTGCGGAACAGGCCCCGCTCGCGATAATAAGCGAAATCTGGCAGTTCCGACACGCGCAGCATGGCGGCCGCCGGTACGCCCGCGCCCTGCAGGGTCGTCATCGCCTCCTCGGGCGTCCGATCAGCGAGCCAGCCGCGCAGCGTCTCCTCCGATGCCGTACCGCCAAGCACGGCCGACAATGCCGCGCGGTCGACGTCGTCGCGAGCCGTCACGACGCACCAGGCGTCGTCGCCCGCGCATGGGAAGACGCCCCAGGGGCCGCGCGCCGCGCCCGGATCGACCGGGATGCCCCGGTCGCGCAACGCCGCCACCGCGATTTCCGACGCCATGTGCGAGAGCATGACCTCCGACTGGGCGATGCTGGCCGTGCCGCCGCGCCCGTCGCGTCCGCGTCGCAAGAGCAGGGCCAACGCCGCTATCGCGCCGATCCGCCCGGCCACATGGTCGGGATAGACGGTGATGCTGTCGGAATAGCTGTCGGGATCGTCGGCATAGCGCCATTGCTCGGTCAGGCCCGCCGACGCGCGCACCAGCGGGCCATAGCCCAGCCGGCGGCTCCACGGGCCGGTCGGGCCATAGGCGGAGCTGTCCACCATCACGATGCCGGGGTTCACCGCCGCGACGGTCGCATGATCCAGCCCGAGCGATTCGAGCGTCCCGGCCTTGAAGTTGGACAGGATGACGTCGCTCGTCGCCGCGAGCTCCAGGAACAGCGCCTTGCCGCGCGGATCGCGCAGGTTGATCGCCAGGCTGCGCTTGTTGCGATGACCGGTCGCGAAAGTGACGGACATGCCCCGGCCGGTATTGGCGGCGCGCGATCCGTCCGGGAAGCTGGTCGATTCCACCTTGATGACGTCGGCGCCCTGGTCGGCGAGCAGCCGCCCGCTCTCCGCGCCGACGACGATGACGCCGAGATCCAGCACCCGTAGCCCTTCGAGCGGTCGGGTGGCGCCATGCGCGACGATTGGCACGTCCACTCCGCCGGCATCCGCCGGCGCCGACGCAATCCGCGCGCCGTCGATCTCGACCACGCTGCGCATCACTGGTGCCGTTACGCCCGGAGCAATCTCCTCCTCGTTGAACACCTGGCGCGCCAGCACCTGATCGCTCTCCACCACCTCCGTCAGCGTCCGCACCGCCGTGATCGGGACGCCGCGCCGCGCGCCTTCCAGCTCCAGTTCCGCCCGCGTCTTGTCGGCGAAGAAGGCGACGATCGCTGGCAGCAGCGTCAGCGATTTGAACCGTGTGCCGGTCGCGTTGAACGATGGATCGCTGAATTCCTCGGGCCGGCCCATCCAGTCGAACAACCCCTGCCATTGCCGCGCGGCCAGCACGGCGATGCGCACCTTACCGTCGGCGCAGGGCAGGATCGGATATTGATGCCCACCCTTAGGCCGGCCGCGGGGCAGCTGCGATGCGGGCACGCCCAACGTCGCCGTGCCGCCGATGCCATAGCCCGGATCGAGCGCCTGGGTCGCCGCGTCCAGCGCCGCGAAATCGAGGAGGTCGCCCTTGCCGGTGCGCAGCCGTTCGGCATGAGCGACGAGCAGCGCAAACACCGCCTGGGATGTCGCGCAGCTATAGGCTAGCGTGCCCGGTGGCAGCAGCGGCTCCCGCTCGGGCCGGCCAGATCGCGACAGCTCGCCCGACAGCGCGTGCAGCACCGGGTCGGTCGCCTGCCAGCCCGCCATCGGCCCGGTCATGCCGAAGTCCGACGCGTGCAATATGACCAGTGCGGGGTGATCGGCATAAACCTTCGCGACATCCAGCGACCCCGGCGAAACGATCAGCATGTCGGCATCGGCGAGCGGCAGCGCCTCGCCCGCGCCAAGCGTTCGCGTACCGCGCCGGTGGAGCGCCGCGCCGATCGCGACGCCGCCGATATTCGGGCCGTCGTCGCGGCTCTCCGCCACCCGGATCACATCGGCGCCAAACTCAGCAAGCATCCGCCCGATCGCCGCTGCCCAGCCTTCCGTCGCATCCACGACGCGCAGCCCCGCGAGCGGGGCGAAACTGCTGTCGGCGAGGAATTGCGATGTCATGGCCTCTCCAATTGCCCTGCCGGACTACCGCTGATCTGATTGACATACAGGCCGACCCGATCAACGGACTTGATTTCGAACGCGAACCGTCCGTAATAGCAAGATGGAAAGAGTGCAAGCCTTGGAGACTCCACCCGTAGCCTGCGGGAGGCCGCGCGATCTGGCCATTGACGATCGCGTGCTGGACGTCGCAATCGGCCTATATGCGCGCGATGGGTGGGCCGGCTTTCGCTTTGAGCCGATCGCGCGCGAATCGGGGGTTGGCAAGGGCGCGCTCTATCGCCGCTGGCCCGATCGCGCCGCCTTGCTCGCTGCAACGCTCGACGCCCGCTGGCAGGGCCTGCACGAGATCGACACCGGTACGCTGCGCGGCGATCTCGTCCAGCTTGCCCGCTTCATGCTCGGCCTGATGATGGGCGACCGGGCCGGGGTCGCGCTCCACATGCAGATCGATTCGCGCCGCTTTGCCGAGGTCCGCGCGGTCGCCACGCCTTTTCAGGCGAGGACGGTCGATCGCATCCGTCACATCATGCGCCGGGCGACCGACCGGGGCGAACTGCGCGAGGGGATCGACATCCGGCTGCTCACCGACTTGCTGGTCGGTCCCGTCTATAATCATGTGCTCGCCACCCCCGATCATCTGCGCGGCACGATGGCGGGGAGAGCGGAGGATTTTTGTCAGGCGATGGTCGACATCCTGCTCAGCGGCCTGCCCATGCCGGTTCAGCCATGAGCGCGACCGGTTTCTTCGCCCGTGACGGCGCGCTCTATGTGCCGCTGGAGCCGACCCACGGCTATTGGAAGCATGATTCGCTTCATGGCCGCGCCATCGTCGGCTTGATTGGGTACGAGATGGAGCGGGTGCACGGCGCCGATGGATTGGTACCGGTCCGCTACAATGTCGACATGCACAAGCTCGCCCGCTTCGCCCCTGTCGCCATCGAAACCCGCGTCATCCGCGACAGCGCGCGACTCCGGCTGGTCGAGGCGGTGATGCTGCTCGACGGCGTCGAACATGCCCGCGCGCAGTGCCAGTTCCTCCGCGCGGCCGAGGCGCCTCCCGGCCGCGTGTGGGCGCCCGCGCCCTGGGATGCCCCGCCGCCCGACGCGCTGACGCCGCTGCCCGTCGGCAAGCTGCCCCGCCTGTTCGACTGGATTCCGATTTCCGGCAAGCTCGGGCACTATGCGCCCCGCCAGATGTGGATGCGCGAGCACTACGACCTCGTCGAGGGCGAGCCGCTGACGCCCTGGTCGCGCGTCACGCTCGCCGCCGACTTCGCCAGCCCCTGGACGCACGGCGGCGATGCCGGCATCCGCTACATCAACACCGACGTGGTGGTGCAGGTGCATCGTATGCCGGTCGGCGAATGGATCGGCTTCGAAGCGTCGGGCCATGAAGCGTCGCAGGCGATCGCGGTCGGCCAGTGCCGCATCTACGATGTGGAAGGGCCGCTCGGCTACGTCTTCTGCACCGCGCTCGCCAACGAACGGCGGGCCTGATCGCTCATCCCGCATATGGGCAGCCATTGCGCGGTTGTAGGAGCAGGCAGGCTCTGCCAGATTATGGGGGCATGACCGACGCAGCCCAGGATATCAGCGACCCGTTGCTGCGCAATCGCGCCAATACCCGCGCGCGCATCGTGAAGGCGGGGCGCAAGCTGTTCTTCACCCGTGACTTTCAGGATATCTCGGTGGACACGGTTGCCAAGGCGGCGGGCTTTTCGCGCGCGGCCTTCTATCTTCACTTCACAGGCAAGGACGCGCTCATCGCCGCGATCATCCTGAGCGAGTCGGTTGCTTCGGAGCCCGTGTTCCAGTGGTTCGACACTCGGCCGCGCGACCGGGCGTCCATCGAAGGCTTCATTCACGAATTCATCGCGCTCAGCGGCCAGTTCTGGGCGAAGCGTTTCCATGTCGCCGCGTTGCAGAGCGACGAGGCGCGCGACGCTTTCCGCCAGAATCGCGAGCGGCTGATGAGCGTGCTCGGTAACAGTTTTCCCGCTTTTCGTCCGCGCCGCGACGACAGCGACGCCGAATATGAACGCTATGCCCGCGCGACCCGTGTCATCATTCTGGTCGAGCAGATCGCGACCCGCGAATTCGCCATGCAGGAGCCACGCCTGGGCCAGGCCATGATCGCCGATCTGACGCGCCAGATGCTCCTGCTCGACATGGACTATCCCGGCTAGCTCGCCAGCAGCATGTCGGCCCGCGCGGGCGTGATGAACTCCAGCAGATGGGCGCGCTTGAGCGTCAGGTGCGCGTCCGCCTCGTCGGTCATGCCGATGCCGCCATGGACCTGGATGTTGGCGCGACCATTGTCGAGCGCCGCCTGCTGGGCCAGGCGCTTGGCGGCAGCGACATGGAATGCGGCTTCGTTTCGTCCGGCCTCCAGCGCCAGTGCGGCGTAGAGCAACTGCGCCCGCGCCGTCGAACAGCGGACCGCCATGTCGGCGCAGATATGCTTCAGCGCCTGGAAGCTGCCGATCGGCTTGCCGAACTGCTCGCGGATCTTGGCATAATCGACCGCCATGTCGCGCGCCGCCTCCGCGCAGCCGAGCGCGAAGGCAGCGGCGGCGATCTGCTGATGCTGCGCGGGCAGGGGCCCCGTGACTCGCGCGCGGGGACTGGCCGCAGGCGCGGGAACGATCGCCTGTCGCACCGACAGGTCGAGGCAGGGAACGGTGGTGATATCGCCCGGCATTGCGTGGATCGCGCCGCCCGCGCCATCGGTGAGCACGAGAAGATCGGCCTCCTCCGCGTCGAGCGCTCGCACCGTCCCGTCGCTGCCCGCCAGGCCGAGCGCCACCCGTAGCCCGCCCTCCGCAATGGCAGTGGCGAGCGCCGCGTCGCCTGCATCCTGCGCGATCCGCGCGGCGACCGCGCCGGCGATCGCGCCGATCGGTGCCAGGAACCGGCCCAGTTCGGCAAAGACCAGCGCTTCGGCGCCGAAGCCCAGCCCGATACCGCCCGCCTCCTCCGGCAGGGCGATTCCGAACCAGCCCATGCCCGCCATCGCGGCCCATGCGCCCCTCGGCCGGGCACGTGCCTCCGCCAGCGGGAAATGATCGCGCAGGAAGGTTTCGCTCGCCGCGCGAACGGCCTCCTCGGTCTCGGATGGCTGCAGGTCCATGCTCTTCTCCCGGCGCAGGGTTTGCTCTTTGGACAACTGTCTATCCCATGGCGCACTTTAGTCCAGACCCGCAGCCACATGCCGATTGCATGGCCGCGCAACGAACGGCGTGGACAGACGCCGATCCTTTCAGCAAAGGAAGGACGAATCGATCAGAATGGGCTTGAGGAGACGATGTGATGCAAAGCGACTGGAGTTTCGAGGGTAAGCGGGTCGTCGTGACCGGCTGCTTCTCCGGCATGGGTGAAGCCGTCGCGCGCGAGATCCTGCGGCTGGGCGGCGAAGTCCATGGCATCGACATCAAGCCGTCGGCCGTGCCGCTGGCTTCCTTCACCCAGGTCGACCTGCGCGATCCGGCCTCGATCGACGCCGCCGTCGCGTCCATCGGCGGGGAGATCGACAATCTCTACAATTGTGCCGGCCTGCCCCAGACCTTCCCCGCGCTCGACGTCATGAAGGTCAATTTCCTCGGCCTGCGCCACCTCACCGAAAGCTGGCTACCGCGCATCCGCAAGGGCGGCGCGATCGTCAATATCAGCTCGCTGGCCGGCATGGGCTACATGCAGCAGCTGCCCGTGCTGAAGGAGTTTCTCGCGATCGAGGGCTTCGCCGCAGGGCTTGAATGGGCCGAGCAGAACCCGGACAAGATCACCGATGGCTACGGCTTCTCGAAGGCGGCGCTGAACGCCTATACCAATATCAAGGCGATCCCCTTCATCGGCCAGGGCGTGCGGATCAATTCGACCATGCCCAGCACTACGGCGACGCCGATGCTGCCCGATTTCGTCAAGGTTGCCGGCCAGGAAGTGCTCGACTTCTTCGCGCAGGCGACGGGCGGCTTCGCGACGGCCGAGGATCAGGCCCTGCCAGTCGTGTTCCTCGGCACCGGTGCGGCGCGCTTCATTAACGGCGTCAACATCGCAGTCGATGGCGGCTTTGCCGGCGGCGTGATGACCGGCGTCATCGACATGAGCAAGGTGCCGGCGCGCCATTGAGCGGCGCTGCATGTGGACTTGGCTGGTCGGACGGCGGAATGTCCTGTCCTCCAGCCCGGTCCCCGTGCGATAGACGCCCCGTCATGGATTTCGGCCTGCCCCGTCGCGCGCAGTCGGCCCTGGCCAAGGTGGCATAAGGTGATATTTGCGTGCCGGTTTTGCGGTGCTTTCGTCACTTTAAGCGCCCGGTCGGCGGCAGCCGGCTTGTCCGGTGGCGCGCGCAATGCCGGCTGAATTGCCGGTCCCTTCGCGTTGAAGGACGCTTTGATGATCGACGTGCCTGCCCTGCTCGATGGCGTCATGCGAATCGATCCCAGCGCCGAGGCGATCGAATGGGAGGGGCGCTGGACCAGCTGGGCGGCGTTCGACGGCAAGGTCGGTGCCATCGCCGCGCTGATCGACGGACTCGGCCTGCCCAAGGGCGCACGCGTGGGCGTGCTGCTGCGCAACCGCCTGCCGCAGCTGGCGGCTCTGTTCGCGACAATCCGGCAGGATGCCTGCCTGGTGACGCTGAACCCGGCCTATCCCGATGCGTCGTTGGCCGAGGATATCGACAGGCTTGCGCTGCCGCTGCTGGTTGGCGAGAGGGCCGATCTCGATCGCGCCGGCATCGCGGAAGCGTCTTCGCGCGCAGGTACTGCCCTGATCGTGCTGGATGAAGAGGGTCCTTCGTTGATGCAGGCGCGTGACGCCTCCGTCATGCAGACGATCGCCGCGCCCGATGTGATGATCGAGATGCTGACGAGCGGTACCACCGGCAAGCCCAAGCGCGTGGCGCTCACCCGCAACGCCTTTCAGCATTCCTTCACCGCCGCGCTGGCCTATGAGGGCGATCGCGCCGGGGCTGTCGAACCGAAATTGCGCAGCGGCACGCAGATATTGGTCGCCCCGCTCACCCATATCGGCGGCATCTGGGGTGCCATCAACACGGTGGCGGCCGGGCGGCGCATGGTGTTGCTGGAGAAATTCCGGGTCGCCCCCTGGCATGGAGCGGTGGTCCGCCATCGGCCTGTCGTTGCTAGCATGACTTCGGCCGGCCTGCGCATGATTCTCGATGCGGACATAGCGCGCGCCGACCTTGCGAGTATCCGGGTACTGACCGCGGGGGCCGCCCCGGTCGAGCCAGAGGTCATCGACGCCTTCTGGGATCGCTACGGCATCCCTGTCCTCTCCAATTATGGCGCGACGGAATTTGCCGGGCCCGTGGCCGGCTGGTCGCTGGCCGATTTCAAGGACTTTCGCGATACGAAGCGCGGCAGCGCGGGGCGCGTGCATCGGGAGGTAGATGCGCGCGTCGTCGATCCGGAGACCGGCGCGATCCTGCCCGCGGGGATGGAGGGCGTGCTCGAACTGCGCGCGCCACAGCTCGCCGATCCCGACCGCTGGCTGCGCACGACCGACAAGGCGCGCCTGGATACGGATCGCTTCCTGTGGATCACCGGACGCGCCGATGCGGCCATCATTCGTGGCGGATTCAAGGTGCAGCCCGACGATGTCGTCCGCGCGCTGGAACGCCATCCTGACGTGCGCGAAGCGGTGGTTGTGGGCATCCCGGATTCGCGGCTGGGCCAGGTGCCCGCCGCCGCCATCATGGTGCGCGCGGGTGCTGATGCGCCGTCGCAGGAGGCCTTGCGCGAATGGCTCCGCGATCGTCTGTTGCCCTATCAGGTTCCGGCGCTGTTCCGATTCGTCGAGGATGTGCCCCGCAGCGCGTCGATGAAGCCCATCCTGCCCGACGTCGCGGCCATGTTCACGCAGAGTTGACATTCCGTCACCTCTGCCCAACGTTGGAAATCGACTGATTTTTACTATATGCCGGAACGGTCACAAGGCCCTGCGTCGTCCGGGACGTCGAAAGGGGCTCGCTTGCCAGGAGAAAGCCGATGAAACTTGAAGATATGGTGATTGTCAGCGTCGACGATCATGTGGTCGAGCCACCCACGGCTTTCATCCGTCATTATCCCGCCGACAAGAAGGATCGCGCGCCCAAGATCGTCGACAAGGGCGGCAAGGACGCCTGGCTGTGGAACGACAAAGTCTATCCCACCATCGGCCTCAACGCCGTCGTCGGCCGCCCGCGCTCGGAATATGGCATGGAGCCTACGCGCTTCGAGCAGCTGCGTCCCGGTTGTTTCGACGCCAAGGCGCGCGTGGATGACATGAATGTCAACGGCATATTGGGTTCGCTCAACTTCCCGACCTTCCCGTCCTTCTCGGGCAACGTGTTCATCAACGACGCGCAAAGCGCGCCCGACGAGGCCCTGATGGCGGTGCGTGCCTATAATGACTGGCACGTCCAGGATTGGTGCGCCCCGTCGAACGGCCGCCTGATCCCGCTCGTCATGTTGCCCCTGTGGGACATGGACCTGACGCTCCAGGAAATGAAGCGCATGTCGGAAGCGGGCGTCCACGCCGTCACCTTCCCGGACAATCCCGCGCTGATCGGCCTGCCCAGCCTGCACAACGACTATTGGGAGCCGTTCTGGAAGGCCTGCTGCGACTATAAGATGGTCATCAACTGCCATATCGGCACGGGTGCCCGCGCCGCCCATGCGTCGGACGAATCGCCGATCGACGCATGGATCACGACCATGCCGATGTCGATCTCCAACTCGGCCGCCGACTGGCTGTTCGCGACCTTCTGGAAACGCTATCCAGACCTCCGCATGGCGCTGTCGGAAGGTGGCATCGGCTGGGTGCCCTATCTGCTGGAGCGCGCCGATTTCACCTATGAGCATCATCATGAATGGACCTTCTCCGACTTCGAAGGGGAGCGTCCGTCCGATGTGTTCAAGCGCCACATCATCACCTGCTTCGTGGACGACCAGTTCGGCCTCAAGAATATCGAATATATGAACCCGGACATGGTGACCTATGAGGTCGACTATCCCCATTCCGATACGCTGTGGCCCAATTGCCCGGAATATCTGTGGGCCTCGCTCAACAGCCTGGACGACGCGCTGATCGACAAGATCACGCACCAGAATGTCATGCGCGAATTCAACTATGATCCGATCACGGCCTTTGGCGGCCGCCAGAATTGCAACGTCGGCGCGCTGCGCGAGCTGGGCAAGGATGTGGACGTGTCGCCGCGGGAAAATCTGGGCGGTCTCAAGACCGACAGCATGGACGTGGTCGGCAACGCCCGCCGTCCGGTGACCTCCGGCGAAATCCAGCGGATGTTCGCCTCCGCCTGACCGGCGCGATAAAGGGAAAGCCGAAGGGGCGGGGGCAACCCCCGCCCTTTTTCTATCGTGATCGCGGCAGGCCGAGCAGCCGCTCGCCGATGATGTCGCGCTGGATCTGCGCCGATCCGCCAGCGATCGTGCCGGCAAAGCCGCGCAGATAGTCATGGACATGATCGTCGTCGCCATAGGCGAAGTCGAGGATCGAGTCTCCCGCCAGCAGGATCGAGAAGCGCGCGATCCGCTGGCTCGTTTCCGACGTGAAGAGCCGGACGAGCGAGCTTTCCGCTCCCGGCTGGCCGGTGCGCGCGACTTCGGACACGGTGCGGTAGGTCATGGACTGCAGCGCCGCGACCTGCGCCCGCAGCGTTGCGGCTTCCTCCGCGATCGCGCCGTTGGCGATCAGCGGCCGACCGTCCGGCCCGGTGCGTTCGCGCGCCTGCGCGATCAGCGCCTCGACCCGGATCGCCTGATGCACCTGATCGGCGATGAAGCCGGTGCCCCGCTCAAACCCCAGCGTGGACATCGCCACCGACCAGCCATTGTCGAGGCCGCCGACGACATTGCTGATCGGCACGCGCACATCGTCGTAAAAGACCTGGCACAGGTCGACCTCGCCGCTCATCAGCCTGATCGGACGGATCGTGATGCCGGGCGTGTGCATGTCGCATATTACCCAGCTCAGCCCCTTGTGCCGTTCCGCCTGCGGATCGGTGCGGCACAACAATTCCTGCCAGTCGGCCTGGTTGGCATAGCTGGTCCAGATCTTCGATCCGCTGACGACCAGTTCGTCGCCTTCGACCCGCGCATGGGTCTTGATGCCGGCCAGGTCCGATCCCGCGCCCGGTTCCGAAAAGCCCTGGCACCACACCACGTCGCCGCGCAGGATCGGCGGCAGATGATCGAGCTTCTGCTGCTCGCTGCCGCGCGCGATCAGCGTCGGCCCGCCATGATTGACGCCCACGAAGCAGCGCCCGACCGCTGGCGCATGGGCCCTCGCATATTCCTCGTACCAGATGATCTGTTCGAACAGGCCCAGCCCCCGGCCGCCATATTCGACTGGCCAGTTGATGCCGGCCCAGCCCGCATCATATTGCTTGCGCTGCCAGGCGGTATCGAAAGCCCTGGCCTCGTCGCCGTCCAGCGGTCCGGCCTCGCGCGGCACATTGTCGTGCAACCAGTCGCGTACTTCCTCGCGAAAGCGGCGTTCGTCGGGGCTGAAATCAATATCCACGTCAGTCTCCGCTCAGATGCCGCCATTGGCGATGATCGTTTCGCCATTCACCCAGCCGCTGTCCTCGCCCGCCAGGAAGGCGACGACCCTGGCCATGTCGTCGGGCTGTCCGATCCGGCCCCAGGGGTGATAACGCGCCGCCTTAACCTTAGCCTCGTCGCCCATATTGTTGGTGATGAGGTCGGTGTCGATCATGCCGGGGAGTACGGAATTCACGCGGATGCGGCGCGGCGCCAGCTCGGTCGCCCAGACGCGGGTAAACGCATCGACCGCCGCCTTGGACGCCGCATAGGCCGACAGGCCGCCGGCGCGCGCATGGGCGGCGGTGCTCGAAAAATTGATGATCCGCGCGCCGTCGCGCAACAATGGCAGCATCGCCTGCGTGAAGAAGAACAGCCCGCGCGTGTTCAGCCCGAAGATAGCTTCATAATCGGCAAGCGAGCAAGCGGCGAGCGATGTGTCGCCCTTACCCGCGCCGCGCCCGGCATTATTCACCAAAATGTCGATCGGGCCGGGCTGGTCGCGCAGCTGCGTCGCCATCCGCTCGATATCTGCAAGTGAAGCGACGTCGCCCTGGATCGTGAAGGCGCTGCCACCGGCCGCGCGGACCTCGCCGGCCAGCGCCTCGGCCGCATCCGCGCTCTGATAATAGTTGATGCCGACAAGGGCGCCATCCGCCGCCAGCCGCCGCGCTATCGCCGCGCCGATCCCGCGCCCAGCGCCCGTGACGAGGGCGATGCTGCCCTTCAGATCCGCCATGCCTCACCTCTCCTTCGCCGTGTCGATCTCGACCGGATCTACATCTGTCCACCATGGGCGCTACACATGTTTGACTGGGTAAACCAGTCATGCCACCGATGGGCAAGCGCTAAACGGCAGCATGGCCGACAGCGGTGCGGGAGAGGCGAATGACGCAGTTTGTGCGATATGCGGTACGCGACCGGGTCGGCATCATCACGCTCGACCGGCCCGACAAGCTGAACGCGATGAACGACGACATGTCCGACCAGTTGCACGACATGTTCGATCACGCCTTCGACGATCGCGACAGCCGCGTGATCCTGATCCGCGCAGAAGGCCGCGCCTTCTGCGCAGGGCGTGACACGACCATGCTTGGCCAGCGCGCTGCCGGCGAGAGCGACTATCACTTCGTCCGGCGCCACCAGCAGCGGAACCTGAAGGCCATCGATCATCCCAAGCCGATCGTCGCGGCAATCAACGGCTATGCGATCGGCGGTGGCTTCGAACTGGCACTGTGCGCGGACATCCGCGTCGCCGCCGACGATGCGCGCCTGTCGATACCGGAGATCAAATATGGCATCCTGCCCGACACCGGCGCCAGTCAGTTCCTGTCCGCGCTGATCGGCCCGTCGCGTACCAAGCTGATGATGCTGACCGGCCGCATGGTCGACGCCGATACCGCCGAACGCTGGGGCATGGTGGACCTGGTCGTCCCGCGCGCCGATCTCGACGATGCCGCGTTCGCCCTGGCCGCTGACATGGCGGGCCGCCCGCCGATCGCGCTGGCGATGGGCAAGCAGCTCGCCAATCATCTGTACGCCGGGCGCATCCGCGAAGGCATCGGCATCGAACTCGTGACTCAGACGGCATTGTTCGCGTCGGAGGATTATCAGGAGGCGAGGGCGGCGCTGCGTGAAGGCCGCACGCCTGAATTCAAGGGGCGGTGAGATGACGGAGTATAAAGGCACGCGCGAGGCGCCCGCCTTCGGCACCCGAATGCTCCCCGAGGGCACCTTCGCCAATGACGTGGTGATCGTTACCGGCGGGGGATCGGGCATCGGCAAGGGGATTGCGATAGAGTTTGGCCGCTGCGGCGCCGCCGTCGTCATCATCGGTCGCGATGCGGACCGGCGCCAACGCGGGATCGAGGCGGTCGAGGCAGCGGGCGGCCGCGCCATCGGCGTCGCGTGCGACGTGCGCCATGCCGACCAGATCGCCGCCGCCTTCGACGCGGCAGAGGCCGCCTTCGGTCCCGTCACCATCCTCATCAACAACGCCGCCGGCAATTTCCCCGCCGCGGCGGAGGATATCAGCGCCAACGGCTTCAACGCCGTGATCGGCATCGTGCTGGGCGGCACCTTCCTCATGTCGACAGAATTCGCGCGGCGCCGGATCGCCGACGGACGGGGCGGGGCGATCCTGAATATCGGCGCCACCTATGCCTGGACCGGCGGCCCCGGCACGGCACCGTCCGCCGCCGCCAAGGCCGGCGTGTCCAACCTGACGCAGAGCCTGGCGGTCGAATGGGGACCGCACGACATCCGCGTCAACTGCATCGCGCCCGGTCTCTATGTCCATGGCGACCGGCGCGCGCATATGAAGCTGGACGGGGACGACGATGTGGAGGACCACCAGCCGGCCCTGCGCACGGGCCAGGTGCACGAGCTGGGCTGGGCGGCGACCTATCTCTGTTCGGATTATGCCGCCTTCTGCTCGGGCCACAGCTTCGTGCTGGACGGCGCCAACTGGCTCCGCCGCACCCTGCGCATGCCGAAATTCGATCCGGTGCGGAGCTGGCTGCCCGAGCGGAAGGGGTAGGACCTAGTGGCGCGGGCCTTTGGGTCCATAGGGCCGCTCGCCGGCGATGATGCCTTTCTCCAGCGTGCGGCGACCATGATAGTCGCGCACCGCATAATGCTGCATCGAACAATTGTCCCACAGGACCATATCGTTGACGCGCCAGCGCCAGCGCATCGTGAATTCCGGCTGGGCGGCATGGGTGTAGAGCATGTTGAGGATGCTCGTGCTTTCCAGTTCCGACACGCCGACGATCTTCTCGGTCCAGAGCGGGTTGACGAGCAGCGCCTTGCGTCCCGTTTCCGGATGGACGCGGACTACCGGGTGAATGTTGCTCAGCCCCTTGTTGAGATTGTCGAGATAGGCCTTGTCCATCAGCGGATAGGTCCGATAGTCCGAATGGCGCGCCTCGAGCCGGTCGATCATATCGCGGACGGGTTCGGCCAGTTCCTCATAGGGCGCGTAAAGGCTGCCCCAGCAAGTATCGCCGCCGCCCGATTCAGGCAGGATCAGCGCACGCAGGCTGAGATAATTGGCCGGCTTGTCACCATGCGATGAATCGACGTGCCAGAATTCGGTCGCTTTGGCGTTGCTGTTGAAGGTCTCATAATCGCGGACCGCCTGATCCTCGGGAATGCCCTTCTGATAACCGGCCGAATATGGATCGAGCGTAAGGCGCCCGAAATTCTTGAGGAAGGCAGTGGTCTGCGCCTTGGTTAGATCCTGATCGCGGAAGAACAACGCGCCGTGCTTCAGCACCGCCGCGTGCAAGGTCTCGAACGTCTCGGGATCGAGCGGCTCGCGCAGATCGACCCCGTGGATGATCGCGCCCACCGCGGGCGTGATCGGTTCGATATCAACGCGTAGCTTCGTCGCCATGTCAGCGCTCCCTCCATTCGATTCTGTTGTTGCGGCTATAGTCCGACCGGGGCGTGCAGACAATTCGGAACGCCGAGAAATTCATTCGGGCGACCGTCGTCGGGGCCGCCGCCATTGATCGGGTGCCTTTCGACCATTGCTGTGTATAGCAGCGACGATGATCGATGGTCCGAACAGGCAGCGACGATGATGCCGCGCGCATGAACCCCGTCCACACGCTGGAGACCCTCGGCTGGAGGCGCTGGTTCGACGATCAGCTCATTACCGACGAGCGCGCGGATAGCCGCCCCGTGCGGGTGATGACCGTCCACCGCGGC
>JBEVME010000083.1:0-8585 GCA_040508785.1 Sphingobium sp. | reverse complement strand
TTGACCTGGTTGGGATAGTCCGACCGGCCGGTGGCGACGATGGCGTCGGGGCGCGCGGCCTTGGCGACCTCCGGCAGGATTTCCGGCTCCGGATTGGCGAGCGCGAAGATCAGCGGCTTGTCCGCCAGCAGCGGCAGCCATTCCGGCTTCAGCACGCCCGGTGCCGACAGGCCCAGGAACAGGTTGGCGCCCGGCAGCACGTCGGGCAGTGTCCGCGCATTGGTCGTGCGGGCATAGCGCGCCATATTGGGCAACATGCCCTGGCGCCCTGAATGGATCACCCCGTCCTTGTCGGTCAGCGTGACATTGTCGATAGGGAGGCCCATCGACACCAGCAGGTCGACGCAGGCGAGCGCCGCCGCGCCCGCGCCCGACGTCACCAGCTTCGCGTCGGCGAGCGTGCGCCCCTGAAGGACCAGCGCGTTGCTCACGGCGGCCGCGACGACGATGGCGGTGCCATGCTGGTCGTCGTGAAAGACGGGGATGTTCATCCGCGCCTTCAGCCGCGCTTCTATGGCGAAGCATTCGGGGGCCTTGATATCCTCCAGGTTGATGCCGCCGAAGGTCGGCTCCATCAGCGCGACGGCATTGACGAACTCGTCCGGGTCGGTCGTGTCCAGCTCGATGTCGAACACGTCGATGTCCGCGAACTTCTTGAATAGTACCGCCTTGCCCTCCATCACCGGCTTGGACGCCAGCGCGCCGATCGCTCCCAGGCCAAGCACCGCCGTGCCGTTGGTGATAACCGCGACCAGGTTGCCGCGCGCGGTATAGTCCAGCGCCTTGTCGGGATCGGCGGCGATCTCCGTGCAGGGCGCCGCGACGCCCGGCGAATAGGCGAGCGCCAGATCGCGCTGGTTGACCATGCGCTTGGTGGGCTCGATCCGCATCTTCCCCGGCTGGGGCAGGCGATGATAGTCGAGCGCGGCGCGGCGGGTGTTTTCGTCCATGCGGGTGCCTTAGTGTGTAGGCCGCCGGGGGGGAAGCCCGCTCCTTGGCCGCACTTGATTGAGACGTTGCGTTGATTGGGTCCCGGCATCCGCGAGGATTACGGAGGTGAGGCGAACGGGGCTCTGGCCGTGACTGCAAGAATTTTGGGCGCACCATAAGGCCACCCCCGCCCGAACGCTCCGCTTGCCCACCGCGCGCGCCTCAATTACATCGCCCCCATGACCTCGACCAACGACATTCGCCGCTCCTTCCTCGATTATTTCGGGGCCAATGGGCATCAGATCGTGCCATCCGCGCCGCTGGTGCCGCATAACGACCCGACGCTGATGTTCGTCAATGCGGGCATGGTGCCGTTCAAGAATGTCTTCACCGGCCTCGAAACCCGCCCCTACAAGACCGCGACGTCCAGCCAGAAGAGCGTGCGTGCGGGCGGCAAGCATAATGATCTCGACAATGTCGGCTATACCGCGCGGCATCATACCTTCTTTGAAATGCTGGGTAATTTCAGTTTCGGCGACTATTTCAAGGAACAGGCGATCACCCACGCCTGGACGCTGCTGACGAAGGAATGGGGTCTGTCCCCCGACAGGCTGACAGCGACCGTCTACCACACCGACGACGAAGCCTTCGACCTGTGGAAGAAAATCGCCGGCCTTCCCGAGAGCCGCATCATCCGCATTCCGACCAAGGATAATTTCTGGGCGATGGGCGACAGCGGGCCGTGCGGGCCGTGCTCGGAAATCTTCTACGACCATGGCGACCATATCTGGGGCGGGCCGCCCGGATCGCCGGAAGAGGATGGCGACCGCTTCGTCGAAATCTGGAACCTGGTGTTCATGCAATATGAGCAGGAGGCGAACGAGATCGTTTCCGAACTGCCCAGGCCGTCGATCGACACCGGTATGGGGCTGGAGCGGGTCGCGGCGGTGCTGCAGGGTGTGCACAATAATTATGATACCGACACGTTCAGAGCGCTGATCGAGGAATCCGGCGCACTGACGCGCACGGCGACCGATGGCGCGCATCAGGCCAGCCACCGCGTCATCGCCGATCATCTGCGCTCGACCAGTTTCCTGATCGCCGATGGCGTGCTGCCTGCGAATGAAGGGCGCGGCTATGTGCTGCGCCGGATCATGCGCCGCGCGATGCGCCATGCGCACATCATCGGCGCCAGGGACCCGCTGATGCATCGCCTGGTCCCCAGCCTGGTGGCGGAGATGGGCGGGGCCTATCCCGAACTGCTGCGAGCCCAGCCTCTTATCGAGGAAACCTTGCGCCGCGAGGAAACGAGGTTTCGCAAGACGCTGGAAAACGGCCTGAAATTGCTGGACGAGGCGACCGCCGATCTGGCCGAGGGTGGCACATTGCCGGGCGAAACCGCGTTCAAGCTCTACGACACGTTCGGCTTCCCCTATGACCTGACCGAGGACGCGCTGCGCGTCCGCGGGCTGGGCGTGGACCGCGCCGGCTTCGACAGCGCGATGGCCGAGCAGAAGGCGGCGGCGCGCGCGGCCTGGAAGGGATCGGGCGAGAAGGCGTCGGACGAGATATGGTTCGATATCGCCGAGCAGGCGGGCAATACTGAGTTCACCGGCTACACTTCGACCGAGGGCGAGGGCGAGGTGCTGGCCATCGTCAGGGACGGTGTGAACTTCGGTTCGGCATCGGTGGGCGACCGCGTCGTCATCATCACCAACCAGACCCCTTTCTATGGCGAAAGCGGCGGCCAGATGGGCGATGCGGGCGTCATTTCGTCGCTGAACGGTCTGTCCGCCAAGGTCGAGGATACGTCCAAGCCGCTCGGACGCCTGCACGGCCACCGCGCGACGATCGAGGCGGGCAGCGTCAAGGTCGGCGACACCGTCCACCTCTCGGTCGATGTCACCCGCCGCAACCAGGTGCGCGCCAACCACAGCGCCACCCATTTGCTGCACGCCGCGCTGCGCCATCATCTGGGCGGGCATGTGACGCAGAAGGGAAGCATGGTCGCGCCCGACCGCCTGCGCTTCGACTTTTCGCACCCCGAAGCGCTGACGGGCGCGCAGATCGCGGCGGTAGAGGCGGACGTCAACGCCCAGATCCGGCATAATGAGGAGGTCACGACCCGCCTCATGACGCCCGACGACGCCATCGGCGCCGGCGCCATGGCCCTGTTCGGCGAGAAATATGGTGACGAGGTCCGCGTCCTCTCCATGGGCCGTGGTGACGATCGCAACTATTCGGTCGAACTGTGCGGCGGCACCCATGTCCGTGCGACGGGCGATATCGCGCTGTTCAAGATCGTGTCCGAAAGCGCTGTCTCTTCGGGCGTGCGCCGGATCGAGGCGCTGACCGGCGAGGCCGCGCGTCTGTGGCTGACCGAGCGCGACGACAAGCTGCGCCAGACCGCCGCCACGCTCAAGACCACGCCCGACGACGTGCCCGCCCGCATCGCCGCGCTGGTCGAGCAGAGCCGTAAGCTGGAACGGGAACTGGCCGATGCGAAGAAGGCACTGGCGCTGAGCGGATCGGCCGGCGGGAGCGCATCCGCGCAGGCGGCGGGGCCGGAGCAGGTCGGCGGCTTCAGCTTTCTGGGGCAGGTCATCGAGGGGCTGGACCCCAAGGAACTGCGTGGCATCGTCGATGGTAACAAAAGGACGCTTGGCTCTGGCGTTTCCGCCGTGCTGGCGATCGCGGACGGCCGCGCCAGCATCGCTGTCGGCGTGACAGATGACCTTGTGGCCAGCATCAGTGCTGTCGACCTCGTCCGCGCGGGCGTGGAAGCGCTGGGTGGCAAGGGCGGCGGCGGCCGGCCCGACATGGCGCAGGGGGGCGGGCCCGAAGGAAGCAAGGCCGTCGCTGCGATCGAGGCGGTAAAGGCCGCACTGGCGCAGGTGCCTGCCTGACCATGGGGAAGTGCGTCCTAGCGCGCTGATCGGATCAGCATTTGGGTCGGCCCTTTGCAAGACCCCCTTCCAATGTAGGATTTCGTCTGCTTCATACTGGCAGATGAAATCGGCTGCCCATGACGGATCATCATCGTTTCGCATTTTGAACGCGATGCGCTTCCGGTCCCTTGGCGCGATCTGCTGCAGGCACAAAACGACCCAAAGCTTACATAAGGCGACAATCGCGCGGTCTTTTTGCGGTGCTTTTGTCGCTTTAGGGGACCCCGCTTACCCATAAGCTGCGTTTGTCGGCGAACTTTCGAGGCAGTAAGGGACCCTTATGGCTAACGCCGCGCAACCACTGACTCCCGCCCGAGTCCTTTGCCCCCACCGGTTTCGAACGCTTCCTAGGGGTGGCCGCGCTTGCGCCGCTCAGTCGTAGTCGCTCGCCGCGACGGTCAGCGCCTGGGCGGGGGCATGGTCGATCACGTCGCCATGCGACACTATGATCCGGCGCAGATCCGGAATCGCCGCCCATTGTCGAAACTGACTGGCGACAGCGGCTGGATCGTTGACGAACATGCGGCGAACCGGGCGCGACGTGCGCGGGCGCTTGATGCCGAAGCCGAGCAGGCGGGTCATCAGTTTCGCGCCAATACCCCGTGGATGGCGGACGTTGGACAAAATGTCGTTGAGGATCAGCGTCACCCCCTCGCCGCGCGTGACGATGAGGGCAAGCTCGTCCGCCTGGGTACCGGCGACCAGATCGAACGCGATGGCGGGGTCGTTGACGATATCGCTGGTGGCGTCCACCGGCGCGGCCTCCGCCACCTGATCGCGCGCGCTGGGTGGCGCGATGACCCTGGCCTGCGGATAGCGCGCCTTCCACGCCCCGACATCCAGCCGGTGGCCGGCATTGGGTACGACGAGGAAGCGCACCGGTCCCAATGCCTCGATCCGCGCCATGCTGGCTTCCTCCAGCGGAATGGCGCTCCAGATCAGGCTGCCGCCCTCGGCCAGCGCGATCACCGTCATCCGGCGCGGGAAATTGCCGAGCGGCATGACGATGCTGCCCTCCACGGTCTGGATACCCTCGGCGATGGTCGTCAGTTGTCCATGGGGCTGCACCGTCCATGCGCGATTGAGCTTGGCCATTGATTTACCTCCGCCGGGTCAACGCGCCAGCGCGCTTGACGCTCCCCATGCGCGCGCGGCTGCGCTAAGGCCAAGCGATGGCGCCCGATCTTTCCTCCATAATATCCGACATCGTCGCCCGCATGGCCGACGAGCAGGAACGCGGCACCGTGGCCAGCTACATCCCGGAACTGGCCGGTGTCGATCCTGCCCGCTTCGGCATCGCGATCGCCACCGCCGATGGCGCAATGCTGACGGGGGGCGACGCCGACACCGGATTTTCGGTCCAGTCCGTGTCCAAGGTGTTCGCGCTCACCCTGGCGCTGGGCAAGGTCGGCGACCAGCTTTGGGAACGGGTCGGGCGGGAGCCTTCGGGCAACGCCTTCAATTCGATCGTCCAGCTGGAGCAGGAAAAGGGCATTCCGCGCAATCCCTTCATCAACGCCGGCGCCATCGTGGTCGCGGATATCAATCTGGGCGCGCATCAGCCGCGCGAGGCGATCGGCGAGATGCTGCGCTTCATCCGCTATTTGGCGGGCGACGAGAGCATCGCCATCAACGAGGCGGTGGCCGCGTCAGAAACCGCGACCGGCTTCCGCAACATGGCGCTCGCTAACTATATGCGCGCCTTCGGCAATATCCGGCACCCGGTCGATCTGGTGCTCGGCACCTATTTCCACCAGTGCGCGATCGAGATGAATTGCCGCCAGCTCGCATTGGCCGGCCGCTATCTGATGCTCGACGGCGGGCATCCGGGCGGCGGCAGGGTGGTGTCGCCGGCACGAGCGCGGCGCATCAACGCGCTGATGCTGACCTGCGGTCATTATGACGCGTCGGGCGATTTCGCCTTTCGCGTCGGCATCCCCGGCAAGTCGGGCGTCGGCGGGGGCATATTGGCGATCGTGCCGGGCCAGGCTTCCATCGCCGTCTGGTCTCCGGGTCTCAACGACAACGGCAATAGCAGGCTCGGTACGCTGGCGCTGGAGGAAGTGGCGCGGCGTACAGGATGGTCGGTGTTCAGCGCCATGCGGCCGGGGCAAGCGGGCGGCTTCGATTGATCGTGGCCCCGATGGTGCCGCTTCCGTAGTGGAGGAGCGTGGGTCCCCGCATCCGCAGGGATGTGATGATCCGGTGCGAGTCGCCTCAGCCTACCTCGTCGGGTCGCAGCCGGCGCAGCTTCGGCGCGTCGTGCATCTGCGCCGCTTCCTTGATGCCCTGGCGCAAATCCTCTCGCGTCTGGTGGATGGACGCGATCACCGGACCCATCGCGACGCCCAGGTCGACGAGCGCGGTCTCGGCGAGCTGGAGCGAGCTTTCAAGCGTTTCGGGCACGGCATCGCTCGCGCCGGCCTTATATAGCTGGGCCGCGTGATCGGTGTCGCGGGCGCGGGCGATGATCGGCAGGTCGGGCACCCAGCCGCGCACACGGCGGGTCACACGCACGGACAGCACCGGATCGTCCATCGTCAGGATCAGCGCGCGCGCATGGCCCAGGCGCAGGCGGTCGAGCATTTCCGCGCGGGCGACGTCGCCAAAGAGGATCGGATAGCCGTCGCGGCGCGCATCCGCCACCACGTCGGGGTCGGATTCGACGATGATGAAGCGCTGCTTGTGCGCGGTCAGCAGGTCGCAGACCATGCGGCCGACCCGGCCGAAGCCGATGACGACCGCTGCGGCCTCCGTCGCTTCCTCCTGCGCCTCGGCCGTTTCTTCGCCGAGCGCGGTGTCGAGCCGGCGCGCAATGTCATGGCCGATCCGCGCCAGCAGCGGCGTGATCGTCAGGCCGATGGCGGTGACGATTTGCCAGAATGCGGCCGTCGATGGCAGGATGAGGCCGGCCAGCGACGCGGTGGAGAGCACGATCAGCGTTGTTTCGGACGGGCTGGACATCAACATGCCCACCTCCAGCGCAACGCCCTTGCGCACGCCGGACAGGGTAAGGAGTGCGGCCGTCACTACCATCTTGACCGCGACGACGCCCATCACCGCAAGCAGCAATCCAGGCCAGTTGGCCAGGATGACGCGGATGTCCAGGCTCATGCCAACGGTAATCAGGAAGACGCCGAGCGCCAGGCCCTTGAACGGCGCGGTGATGACTTCGACCTCGCCATGATAGTCGGTTTCGGCGATCAGCAGCCCCGCCAGCAGCGCGCCGACGATGGGCGACAGCCCTGCGATGGACGTGGCGAGGCTGGATACGATGACGACGAGCAGGCTTGCTGCAAGGAACACCTCCGGGCTTTTGGTGCGCGCGGCCTGGGCGAAAACATGCGGCAGCACGAATCGGCCGAGCAGCAGCATTACCGCGATGGTGATGCCGCCGCGCATCAGCACGTCGATCATCCCCGACCAGCCCCCCCCGGCACCCACCGAGGGCGCCAGCGCCCCGAGGATGAAGATGATCGGGACGAGGGCCAGATCCTCGAACAGGAGCATCGAAAAGGCGGACCGGCCGACCGCGGACTGGGTGCCGACCATCGGCAGCACGAGCGCGGTGGAGGACAGCGCGAGGGCAAGGCCAAGCCCGATCGCCCCGGTCGTTGGCTGGCCCAGCACATAGAGGCCGAGCGCAATGATGATCGCGCTGCCGATCAGCTCCGCAGCACCGACGCCGAACACCTGGGCGCGCATAGTCCATAATCGCTTGAAGCTGAGTTCGAGGCCGATCGAGAACAGCAACAGGATGATGCCGAGTTCGGCAAAGGGCTGGATCGCCTCGGGGTCCGAAATGGTGATGTGGTAAAGCCAGGGATATTGGCCGACCAGTGATCCGAGCCCGGCAGGACCAACGGCCAGCCCGACCAGGATGAAACCGATCACCGGACTGATGCGGAACCGCGCGAAGCCCGGAATGACGAGACCAGCCGCGCCGAGGATGACAAGGGAATCGCTGAAACTTTTGGGATCGATCGCTCCGGCCATGCCGCATCATTGCGGGATGGCGCCACGAATTCCAGTCAATTGCGCAACGAATCGCGATGCGCGCCCGACTGGCCGCCTATCGCCGTGCGGGAGCGGTCATACCGGCTGGTGCGGACGGCGGGACTTGAACCCGCATTCCCAGGGGGAGGCGGATTTTAAGTCCGCTGCGTCTACCGATTTCGCCACGTCCGCATGGGGGAAGCAGTGCCGGGCGATGGTCAGAAGGTCAAGCGCGCGCTAGCTTTCGGGTTTCACGTTCAGCCGCTCGCGCATTTCCTTGCCGGGCTTGAAATAGGGAACGCGCTTGGCCGCGACGGAGACCTGCTCGCCCGTGCGTGGGTTGCGGCCGGTGCGCGCATCCCGCGCCCGCGTGGTGAAGGCGCCGAATCCGCGCAATTCTACGCGTCCGCCCGACGACAGCCGATCGACAATCTCCCGAAAGAACAAGTCGACGATCCGCTCGACATCATGCGCGCCAAGGCCCGGATTTTCATCAGATAATTTCTGTATCAGTTCCGAACGGATCATGATGCCTCCCAACGCTCCCCAACGCTGATCTTAATCTGCATAATGAGTCGGCAAGCTGTTGACAATGTTACAGGCTTGGTTCGCACATGCAAAAAAAATAGCCCGCCCGGCGTTGATGCCGGGCGGGCTGATATTCGATCGACGTCAGGACGCTCAGGCTTCGTTCTTGGCCTTCAGCGCTTC
>JBEVME010000072.1:0-52728 GCA_040508785.1 Sphingobium sp. | reverse complement strand
CGGGGCCACGTCGCAGACCAGCGCCTGCCGGCCCGGTGTCTGCTCAACCCATATGGCGCAGACCCAAGGCGTCCAGCAGGGCGATCGGCTCGGCGCGGTGCTCCATGATGTCGAAGACCGTGTCGAATATGGGCAGATCCTGGCCGATCCGGGACTTCAGGATTGTGAAGGACCGGACACCCTCGGTGAGGAAACCGGATCGGGCCATGTCTATATAAAGGCCCCGTCCCAGCATGAGGCCGAGCGTACGGTTCCGGCTAGTATCGCACATGCCGGTCAGCAGCAGGTCGCCGAGCCCGGAGTAGGTCAGCAGCGCGCTGCTATCCCCGCCCAGGGCGTTCAGCACGGCCTGGACTTCGCGCACGATGCGAGAGATCAGCAGATATATCGTATTTTCCGACAGGTCCAACGATCCACCGATGCCGAGCGCGACGGCATAGACATTCTTGATCGCGCTCAGCGCGTCCACCGCCTCTGCCGAGGAACAGAAATCGAGATCCACCATGGAATTGGCGAAGAGCTCTACCACGCGTGCGCGGGCATGGTCGGACGCCGTGCCGCACGTCAGGCCGGACAGTTCGCCCAGGAACATGGGCCGGGCGAAGGTCGGCCCCTTGAGCGCGACATAGGCAGCGGACGGCAGGCGCTGCTCGAACAATTTGGCGAAGGTGAAGTGTTCGGGATGCAGCCCCTTGGCGAGATTGACGACGATCGCTTCAGGATTCGCGACCGCCAGTTCCTCGACATAATGGTCGAGCATCTTGGCCGGAAAGGCGAGGAACAGCGTCGATTTTCCTAGGCAAGCCTGAAGGTCGTTGGTCGGACGGATCAGCTCGGGCATCCTGTGGCCGGGAAAGAAGCGCCGATTCTCGCCGGAAACCCTGATATCCTCCGCTTGCTCGGCGCGGTGGCAGTACAGGTGGACCGCAAAGCCGGACCGGGAGATCGCCGCGGCTATCGCCGTACCGAAAGACCCCGCGCCCAGGACCGCTACATCGGAATCCATGACCGTCAAGCTGCCGCTCCGCCTTGGGTGGCCGCGACCCGGGCCTTCACATCGGTGCTGGAAATGCCTTCCGTGCGCGGCAGATACAGGACCTTGCATACCCGACCCATATCGTCGAACCGGCCTTCCCAGTCATGGCCCATGACGAGGACGTCCGCGCCATGCTCGAGGATATAGCTTTCCTTCAGTTCCAGGCTGTGTTCGGGGAATACCGCATCGACGCATTTCAGGGCGGCTACTATGCCCATGCGATCCTGCTCCGAATAGATCGGATATTTGGCCTTTTTGGAAAAGTTCAGTTGATCGGTCGATACCCCGACCGTCAGGTGATCACCCAGCGCCCGCGCGCGCTCCAATATGCGTACATGGCCGATGTGGAACAGATCGAATGTCCCAAATGTGATAACCCGAATCATCGCGATCGCCCCTGTCATGAAAGTTTCTCATTCCACTGGCGCCCCTAGCGATCAAGGGCTTAGGCGGCACATCCGACCCCGAAAAACCGGCGACAAACGTGCCGCTAGCGCCATTCCAGCGCGGTCAGCGCGACGCCGAGCACCCGGCCGTCAATCCCCAGCCCTTCGCTGGACGGCGAAGTGGGCCGGTCATGCTCCAGCTGGATGACCACATTGCCGGCGCCCAGCGCCGAGGGACTGAGTGCGAAGCTGTGCCGCCGCGGGAGACCACCGAGGGTCGCGCGCCCGATGAAATGACCGTTGGCGATGACCGCGACAGTCGGCGCCTCCATGGCCGGTAGCGCGAGGCTGTGCATGGTGAGAACGAGGCTGACATACCCGCCCGCATAGCCGTCACCGAGTGCAAATCGGATCAGGTGGCGAGCATCGCGCCCCCAAACGCCCCACTCCTCGGCCGGCCACCATCCATCGGCCAGGAAGATGGCGTTGCCCGAGTCGCTTCCCATCGTTACCGCATGGCCCCGCGCCAGATAGGGAAAGCCCTCCAGTGAACAGGGCTGAAACGCATTTGGATCGGCGCTGCCTTGCGCAGCCGCCAGATGTGCGCGGCAGCTTTCCAGTGCGAATTGCAGATCCGCGATCTCGCGGCGCGCTTGTTCCAGCGGGTCGGCGGTCGGCCCCTCGTCCGGGCTCGCTGCCTCGGGCGCGCAGGGAGACGCCAGCTTGCCGAGGGACGGCGCGAAGGGAGGCTCGCCGTCGAGCGGGGTCAGATCGACGATGCGGTCCGCCAGCCGCTCGGCCTCGGCGCGATCATGGGTGACATACAGGATCGGCAAGGTCAGTTCGTCCCTGAGCTGCTGGATCAAATTCAGGATTTCCTCCCGGCGACGAACGTCGACCGATGCCAGGGGCTCGTCCATGAGGAGGAAGCGAGGCATGGACAGCAAGGCGCGTCCGATCGCCACGCGCTGCGCTTCTCCGCCGGACAATGTGGCGGGACGCCGGTCGAGAAGGTCGCCGATCCCCAGCAGCGCGACGATGGCGTCGCGCTTCGCCAGGTCCGTTTCGCCGTGCGCGCCATAGGCCAGGTTGTGCCCCACCCGCAGATGGGGAAACAGGCGGACATCCTGGTAGACATAGCCGGCCCCGCGCAGATGGGGGGGGCGGTCCACTCCTGTCGCGCTGTCGAACAATATCTCTCCGCCGACTGCTATGCGCCCCCGGTCGGGACGGAGGACGCCAGCGATCATGTTGAGAATGCTGGTCTTGCCGATGCCTGATGGACCGAGCAAGGCGATGACGCGCGCTTCGCTCTGAAGCGCGAGGCGAACTTCGCGAGCGCCCAGAACTTTGACGATATCGATATCGAACGACATGGCGACGGTCAGTCCGGGACGGATGAAGAGGACGATCGTGCCATTAGCATATTGGCCTTTTGCGCAGATGCGGCTAGCGTGCAAGCGATGTCGATACGCTGCATAGCACAATCACCCCCAGGCCGCTGCCCGCTTCGGCATCGTGCGCCCGCAATATCGGCGGGCAGCCGATCCCACGGCCACGGGTTGGAAGGTGCAGACTGTACCGCGCCGATCGACCACCCCATCTGCTGACGCGTGAGACCAAGAGGCTGCATTACCCTATGTCTACCATTGTCGAACGCGTCCGCGGGATCGATCGCCTGTTCCTGTTCACGGTGTGCGTCCCCACCCTGTTAGCCATCCTGTACTTCGGGGTGATAAGCCAGGACGTCTATATTTCCGAATCGCGCTTTGTCGTGCGCAGCCCGGAAAAGCCGGCCTCGTCGGGACTCGGCCTGCTGCTGAAAACCGCGGGATTCCAAAATGCTGGCGACGAGATTTATGCCACGCACGACTATATCAAGTCGCGCGACGCGCTAGCCGTGCTGAACCGCGGCAACGCCGTCGCCAATGCCTATGGCAACAGCGACATTTCCATTTTCAATCGCTTCAACCCGTTCGGATGGGGCGGCAGTTTTGAATCGCTGTACAAATATTATTCGAAGAAGATCGAGGTTGATCACGACGCCGCGTCGTCGATCACGACGTTGACGGTGCGGGCATTTTCGCCGCTCGACGCGCACAAGATCAACCTGGAACTGCTGGAACAGGCCGAATCACTGGTCAACCGCCTCAACGCGCGCGGCCGGCAGGATCTGGTCTCCTACGCAGAAAAGGAACTGAACGAAGCCAAGAACGATGCGCAAGATGCCGCCGCAGCGCTTTCCGCATATCGCAACCGCGAAGGGATCGTCGACCCCGAGCGGCAGGCTACCGTTCAGCTGCAGATGATTTCCAAGCTGCAGGACGAACTCATCGCGACCAAGACCCAGCTGCTCCAGCTGCGATCCTTCACGCCGCAGAACCCGCAGATCCCCGTGCTTCAAGGCCGGGTGTCCGATCTCGGCAAGGAGATCGACCAGCAGCTCGGCAAGATCGCCGGCGATCAGCGGTCCCTGGCGGCCTCGGCGGTCAGCTTTCAGCGCCTGCAGCTCGAAAGCCAGCTGGCCGACCGGCAGCTGGGCGCGGCGACGGCGTCGCTGCAGGAGGCGCGCAACGAAGCTCGGCGCAAGCAGGCCTATGTCGAGCGCATCGTGCTGCCCAATACGCCGGACAAGGCGCTCGAGCCCCGGCGCATCCGTGGCATACTCGCCACGTTCGTGCTCGGACTGGTAGCCTGGGCGGTGTTGTCCATGCTGCTCGCCGGTATCCGCGAGCACAAGGACTGATCATGCCCGGCGACTCCCGCACACAAGGGTCATTACTGGAATCCCTCAGGGTCCAGCGAAGGGTCATCAACGCCCTCTTCCTGCGCGAGATCATGACGCGCTATGGCCGTCACAACATCGGCTTTTTGTGGCTGTTCGTCGAACCGATGCTGTTCACGCTGGGGGTGACACTGCTGTGGTCCACGCTCCGCGTGGGCCATGGTTCGGCACTTCCGATCGTGCCATTCGCGATCACGGGCTATTCTGCGGTGCTGTTGTGGCGCAACATGCCCGCGCGCTGCATCGGCGCGGTCTATCCCAATCTGTCGCTCATGTATCATCGCAACGTGAAGGTGATGGACATTTATCTGTCCCGCCTCCTGCTGGAGGGGATGGGTGCGACGATGTCCTTCATCACTCTGTCGCTAATCTTCATCTCGATCGGATGGATGGAACCACCCGAAGACATTATGCAGGTCATCGGCGGCTGGCTCATGCTGGCCTGGTTCGGCGCCTCGCTTGCAATATTCCTCGGCGCATTGTCGGAACAGACTGAGCTGATCGAAAAATTCTGGCATCCGACGGCCTATCTGCTGTTCCCCCTTTCGGGCGCGGGCTTCATCGTCGATGCGGTGCCCAAGGGGTTCCAGCATTTCGTATTGTATCTGCCCATGATTCACGGCGTCGAGTTCATCCGTGACGGCTTTTTCGGATCCAAATTCGTCGCCCATTACGACATGGGCTATATGGCATGTGTCAATCTTGGGCTTACGCTCTTCGCATTGGCTCAGACAGCGAAGATCGCCAAAAAAGTCATACCCGAGTGATCAGGCTCACCGATGTCTCCAAATATTATCCTACGCGCAGAGGCCCTGCGCGCATTTTGGATAAGGTGAACCTGACAATCTCGCCCGGCGAGCGGATAGGCATATTAGGCCGCAACGGTGCCGGCAAATCGACCCTTATCCGGCTGATCGGCGGTGCCGAACAACCCTCGAGCGGGCACGTCGAACGGCATATGACCGCATCTTGGCCGCTTGCCTTCAGCGGTGCATTCTCGAACGGGCTTACCGGATACGACAATTTGCGGTTCATTTGCCGCATGTATGGCGTGGATCCGGCCGATCATGAGCAATCCGTTCAGGATTTCTCCGAGCTTGGCGTCTATCTGCGCGAGCCGGTACGCAATTATTCCGCCGGTATGCGATCCCGGCTGGCCTTCGCGATTTCCATGACCATCGAGTTCGACTGCTTCCTGATCGACGAGGTCATCTCGGTCGGCGACGCGCGTTTCCGCGAGAAATGCCATTATGAATTGTTCGAGAAGCGATCGGATCGCGCCATGGTCATCGTGTCGCACGATCCGGGATATATACGCGAGCATTGCCAGCGCGCGGCCGTTCTGAGCGGCGGCCAGATCCATCATTTCGACACGATGGATGAGGCCTATGATTTCTATCTGGCGCATCTGGCCGAGTGAGCGGAGGCATGTTTGGCTGGCTCCGGCGTCGCCGACCAGAAACGGCGCCCTACCCCTCTGCCGGGCAACGCAGACGCCTGCTCGTCGACGTGTCGGTCATATCGCAGCATGACGCCCGCACGGGCATCCAGCGGGTCGTTCGCGCGGTATGGCAACAACTGCTCGCATCCGATCATGCCGGGCTCGACATCGTGCCCGTCTTCGCGCGGCGACACCATGGATACCGCCAGGCCGATCCCGATTTTCTGACGCGGCCGCCGTCCAGCGAGGACGATTATCGGCCGGTCGAGGCCGGTCCCGGAGATATTTTCCTGGGCCTGGACCTGGCTGCCCATCTGCTGCCCCGGCACCACCGGCAGGTCCGGGCTTGGAAAGGGCGCGGCGTGTCGATCAACCTCGTCATCTATGACCTGCTGCCCCTGCAGAAGCCTGACTGGTTCGCTCGCCGGACCCGGCGTAACTATCTGCGCTGGCTCAGCTTCGTGGCGCGCCAGGCGGACCGGGCGTTGTGCATATCCACGGCGGTCGCGGCGGACCTGCGTACCTGGCTGACGGAAACGCAGCCACGCCGGGCTATCAAGATTTGCGTTTTTCCGCTGGGGTCCGACATAGCGGCGTCCTCGCCCAGTACCGGCGTTCCACCGGACGGCGCCACCATTCTGGATCGCATGAGGTCGAACGATGCCGTACTCGTCGTCGGCACGATCGAGCCGCGCAAGGGGCATGTGGCACTGCTGGACGCGTTCGAACATCTCTGGAGCAGCGATCCCGCGGCGGGGACCCAGTTGTTCATCGTTGGCCAGCCGGGCTGGCACACGGAAGCGTTGCAGGATCGGCTGATGCAGCATCCCGAAAAGGGTCGCAGGCTGCATTGGCTGCGGGGCATATCGGACGAGTTCCTTCACGAGATGTACCGTGCCGCGCGACTGATCGTCATGGCTTCGGAAGGCGAAGGTTTCGGGCTACCGGTGGTTGAAGCACTGAGCCATGGCCGCCGGGTTCTGGCGCGGGACCTGCCCTCGCTGCGCGCCTTGGGACGCCATCCCAACCTGGCGCTGTTCCAGTCCGATCGCCCGTCGTCGCTCGCGGCGCGCATCGTCGCGGAACTGGCGATCGATCCGCTGCCGACGCCGGCCGGCCTTCCCACCTGGGCGGACAGCGTCGAAGGCATTTTGACAGCGCTCGACCTGAAGGTTGCGGAAGAAACGAACCGGGGCACGGTTGCGTCGTGCGCGGAGCCTGACGCGGCTATCCGGATCGGAACGCATCAATTATAGCGGCCTGGATCGGCGTATCCAAAGGCCGGACATCTGGGGTCATCTTTCCTGACCCGCCCGGACGGAATCGAGAAGGACTGGAATGAAAACTGCGATTGTCACGGGTATTTCGGGTCAGGACGGCGCCTATCTGGCCGAATTGCTGCTGGCCAAGGGATATACCGTCTATGGCACCTACCGCCGGACGAGTTCGGTCAATTTTTGGCGAATCGAGGAACTCGGCGTCGCCGATCATCCCAATCTCCGCCTGGTCGAATATGACCTGACAGACCTCTCGTCGACCATCCGCCTGCTTCAGAATTCGGGTGCGAGCGAGATTTACAATCTCGCGGCGCAGAGCTTCGTCGGCGTCTCCTTCGAGCAGCCGATCACGACAGCCGAGATTACGGCCATCGGGCCGCTCAACCTGTTGGAGGCGATCCGGATCGTCGATCCCAGCATCCGCTTCTACCAGGCCAGCACGTCGGAGATGTTCGGCAAGGTGCAGGCCGTGCCGCAAACCGAAACGACGCCCTTCTACCCGCGTAGCCCCTATGGCGTCGCAAAGCTCTATGCGCACTGGATCACGGTAAACTACCGTGAAAGCTACGGTATTTTCGGGTGCAGCGGCATTCTGTTCAACCATGAAAGCCCGCTGCGCGGACGCGAGTTCGTGACCCGCAAGATCACCGACAGCGTCGCCAAGATTGCGCTGGGCAAGCTCGACTGCCTGGAACTCGGCAATCTCGACGCGCAGCGGGACTGGGGCTTTGCCAAGGAATATGTGGAGGGCATGTGGCGGATGCTGCAGGCGGACGAGCCCGACAGCTATGTGCTGGCGACCAACCGCACCACGAGCGTCCGCGATTTCGTCCGGATCGCGTTCCAGGCAGCCGGCATCGCCGTCGATTTCGTTGGAGAGGGCGTCGATGAATATGCGGTCGATACGGCGAGCGGCAAGACGGTGCTGCGCATCAATCCCCGCTTTTATCGGCCGGCCGAGGTGGACCTGCTGATCGGCGATCCCCTGCACGCCACCCAGAAGCTGGGCTGGGCGCCCCATATCGCCATAGAGGAGCTGGGCGCTATGATGGTCGAAGCCGATATCCGCCGGAACCGGGCGGGATTCAGCTTTTAGGCCGCCGGATGAGCCGCTATCTCGTTACCGGCGCGGCCGGGTTCACCGGGCGGTATCTGACCGCGCTGCTGGCTGATGCCGGGCATGAGGTGCACGGGATCGTCCATGGCGCACCGGACGCGCGCGTTGCCGGCATCGTGGCAGAACATGCCTGCGACCTGGCCGACGCCGATGCGGTCAGAGCCGTGATTGCCGATACCCGTCCAGACCATGTCGCACATCTCGCGGCGATCGCGTTCGTCGCCCATGGCGATATTGCCGAAATGTACCGCACCAACATCGTGGGTACGCGCAACCTGCTGGACGCACTGGCAACGACCGCCGTCGGCGCGCGAACGGTTCTGGTCGCCAGCAGTGCCAATATCTACGGCAACGCCCGTGCCGGCATTCTGGACGAAAGCATGACGCCGGCACCTGCGAACGACTATGGAGTGACGAAAGCCGCGACCGAGCAGCTGTGCGCCATCTATGGCGATCGCCTGCCGATCATCGTCACGCGCCCCTTCAACTACACGGGCCGGGGTCAATCCGCCCAATTCCTGATCCCCAAGATCGTCGACCATGCGCGACGGCGCGCGCCCGTCCTGGAACTGGGCAATATCGACGTCGCGCGGGATTTCTCCGACGTGCGCGCCGTGGCCGATGCCTATCAGGCGCTTCTGGCGACGCCGGAGGCCGCGGGCGGCACATTCAACATCTGCTCGGGCCGGGCGGTCACGTTGCGCGATATCATCGCCATGGTCGAATCCTTGTCGGGCCATCGTTTCGAGGTCATGGTCAATCCGGCACTGGTCCGGGCGAACGAGGTAAGGTCGCTGGCGGGCAACCGGGCCCGGCTCGAATCCGCGATCGGTTCGCGGGCGTTCCCATCGCTGGAAGAGACGTTGCAGTGGATGCTCGCCGATGCGGATTGAGCCACGGCGTCCGGCGCGGAGTCAGTGTGGACAGGGTGCCACATATAAACGGCTTGCAAGATGCGTTCAGGTATAGTTCCAACAACATGTCGATAAGCGGTCTGCGCATCGACCAGGAGTGCATGATGAAGTCTGCGATACCTTCCGGCTGGATGGCCACTACCGGCCGGCTCGCCCTCATGGGCAGCTTGCTGTTCTGTTCCGCCTGCGCATCGGTCGGCCCGAGCAGGAAGGGCGTGGTCCAGTCCGCCACCTCCTCGACCACGTTGCAGGGCATCCGCATCGTCGACGTCAACGAGGCAGTTGCCATGCGGCTACAGGCGGCAGCGGTGCACGGCAACTTTGCTGACCTGCTGGGAGATGCGGAACGCCGCGGCGCTACCATCGGGTCCGGTGACGTGCTGGAAATCACGATTTGGGAGGCGCCGCCTGCCGTGCTGTTCGGCGCGACCATGCCAAGCAGTTCCAGTTCGTCGGTGGAAACAAGTCGAAGCACATCCCTGCCCCCGTTCGTTGTCGGTCCAACGGGACAGATTTCCGTGCCGTTCGCCGGGATGGTCCAGGTTGCCGGCCGCACCCTTCGTGAAGTCGAACAAACCATCATAGGCCGGCTGCGCGGACAAGCACATCTGCCACAGGTCATGGTGCGTATGACGACCAATGCCGCGGCAAATGTCACGGTCGTCGGCGACGTCGACAAGAGTACGCGGATGCCGCTGACACCCAAGGGCGAAACGCTGTTGGACGCCCTCGCCGCCGCTGGCGGTACGCGCCAGCCAATCGGCAAGATGACGGTACAGGTCAGCCGCGGTGCCTCCGTCGTGTCCATGCCGCTGCAAAGCGTCATCGCCGATCCACGGCAGAATGTCGTGCTGCGCTCCGGCGATGTCGTGACGGCTATCTATCAGCCCTACAGCTTCACCGTGCTGGGCGCGACAGGCAAGAATGACGAGATCGATTTCGAGGGCACCGGGCTGACGCTGGCGCAGGCGATGGGCCGGATTGGCGGGCTCCAGGATGGCCGCGCCGATGCCAAGGGCCTTTTCCTGTTCCGATGGGAAGATCCTGCCGTCGCGCCCGCTGGCGACAACAGCCTGGCTCGCGCCGACGGCCGTGTGCCGGTGGTCTACAAGGTAGATATGAAGGACCCCGCCACCTATTTCCTGATGCAGCGCTTCGCGGTGAGGGACAAGGACGTGCTCTACGTGTCGAACAGCCCGATCATGGAGTTTCAGCGCTTCCTGGGCGTCGTCGCGACTGCCTTCATCCCGATCAGCACCGTGGACAACGCGCTCAACCGGAATTGATGACCGGGCCAGCCGATATGCGGATCGAAAAATTGTCCCCCCGGCTTGTCGCCAAGCCCTGGGGCAGGACTTCCCTGCCCCCTATCTTTGACGCCACGCAGGGCGATCGGATCGGGGAGGTCTGGTATGAAGGCCATGATCAGCAGGCTGCTCCCCTGCTGGTCAAATATATCTTCACGAGCGAAAAGCTGTCGATTCAGGTTCATCCGAATGATGCGCAGGCCGGCGCGCTAGGACAGCCGCGCGGCAAGTCCGAATGCTGGTATATCCTCGACTGCGAACCGGGAGCCGTGCTGGGCATCGGGCTGCAGGAGCCGATGACTGCCGCATCCTTCGCCGCGTCAATCGGCGACGGGTCGATAGAGGATAGGCTGGAATGGCATCCGATCGCGGCAGGCGACTTTTTCTACATTCCCGCCGGTACCGTTCATGCGATCGGCGCAGGCATATCGCTGGTCGAAATCCAGCAGAATTCGGACATCACCTACAGGCTCTACGATTATGGGCGGGAACGGGCACTGCATATCGATGCCGGAACCTAAGTCAGCCTGCGCCAGCCCTATGAGGCTATGCAGCCTCCCCTGCACGCCGACGGCAGCGCGCAACTGCTCACGCTGGGGCAGGCCCCTTTTTCGGTCGACATGCTGTCATGGTCGGGCGAGGCAGCGCTCCCGCCCCTTGCCCGCGACATGCGATCATGGTTCATCCCCCTGGCGGGACATGGAGACATTGGTGGGCAGCAATGGGGCCCGGGGGATTGCTGGCGGATCGACCGGGATGTCACGATCACCGCCGCCGTCGCCGCACATGCCCTGTTGGCACAAGCCGCGTGATCCAGTCTGGAACAGAGCCCGCAGCCATTCGTCCTTCACAGGTTTCCGGAGATGCGATGCTATGCGCAAGTTTTCGGCCCTTATTGCACTGATTGTGGGCGCCATATGCCAGCCCGTAATGGCGTGGGGACCGCAAGGGCATATCATCGTCGCCGACATCGCCCAGCAGGATCTGACGCCGGCGGCCAAGGCCCAGGTCGTGGCTCTGCTATCGCTGGAAAATACGCAGAAGCTGGCTGACATCGCCAACTGGGCCGACGCCGTTAAGGGCAAGGTTCCGGGCTCGCCCAGCCATTCCGTGCGGTTTGCGCCCAAGGGTCCGCTTCGCCAGGACGCCTGCCCGAACCGCTTTTGCGCACTTGCGGGACTGGACAGATATTCGGCCGTTCTGGCGGATCGTGGCGCGACAGCCCGGCAGCGACTGGAAGCGCTCAAATATGTCGTGCATCTGGTAGGAGACATCCATGTCCCGCTTCACGCGTTCGTCAGCACCGGCGACCGCGTACCGGTCAACTTCGCAGGCAAGGACGCGACGCTGCACAAGGTCTGGGACACCCTCATCATCAGCACGCGCGGAAAGGACACCGCCAGGATCGGACGGGAAGTCCTTGCCAGCGGACGGGTCAGAACGGTCGGCAAGCCGCTCGACTGGGCGCTGGAAAGCCGCGACATCGCGCGCGAGCGCATCTTCCGCAAATTGCCGCTGAAGTCGGACAAACGTATCGTGCTGCCGGTCAGCTATGCCACCGAAAACTGGCCTGTCGTCGAAACGCGGCTGAATCAGGCCGGGCATCGGCTTGGGGCGCTGCTCAACAGCCTGCTTCGCTGACCGACCTATCGACCGCTGTCGAAACCGCCCGCGCGCACGAGTTCGACCACCTGCTTCACATCCTGCGTGCGATCGCGCGGAATGATGAGAACGCCCTCCGCCGTCGATACGATGATGCTGTCGCTGATGCCCAGCGCAGCCACGGGCGGACCTCCATCGACATAGATCAGATTGTTGTTCGCATCGCTCGCGATGGCGCTGCCCTTGATTGCGTTACCCGCATCGTCCTTGGTGCGGATGGACCAGAGCGCATCCCAGGACCCGACATCCGACCAGCCCATGTCCACCAGCACAACCGCGCGCCGATCGGCCCGCTCCATCACGGCGTTGTCGACCGATATGTCCGGACTGTCCAGAAAGGGCGCACGGGCCGGGAGCGTGAAATCGCCGTCACGGGTCGCCGCGCTCATTGCGGCGCGGCTTGCCGTCGCCACGTCTGGCGCATGGCGTTCGAGCGCCGTCAGATAGGCACGGGCGGTGAACAGGAAAATGCCGCCATTCCAGTAATGCCTCCCCCCGGAAACATAATCGCGCGCCAGTGCGAGCGAGGGCTTTTCATGGAAGCCCGCGACAGCGTGGACGCCATCATGTCCGGCGAGCGCGTCGCCCCGCTCGATATAGCCGAAGCCGGTTTCCGCATGGACGGGCTGGATGCCGAACGTGACCAGATAGCCGTCCTTCGCTGCGAATACACCCTTCGCGATGGCAGCGTGAAAGGCAGGCACATCGGCGATGACATGATCCGACGGCATCACCAGCATCAGCGCGTCCGCATCCGCCTGTGCGATCCAATGGGCGGCAAGGGCGATGGCCGCGGCGGTATTGCGGCCCTCTGGCTCCAGCAGAATGGCGGAGGCCGTCTGCCCGATCGCGTCGAGCTGGCCCGCCACCAAGCCCCCGTGATCCGCACTCGACACGACCAGGGGCGGGGCGAAAGCCGGGCCCGTTACCCGCGCCACCGTATCCTGCATCATCGACTGTTCGGTAACGATGGGCAAGAACTGCTTGGGCTTTTTCTTCGTCGACAGTGGCCAGAGGCGGGTGCCCGATCCGCCCGAAAGAATGACGGGATAGATGCTGGCCGACAACGCATTCAGAGGGGAATTCACAGGACCTCCGCCTTTGGGAAACCCTGCGCCGCTTGTCGCTCGGGCATTTCAACTGCTTTGACGTGGTAGGAAGGGGGATGCAAGGCCGCAGGCTTCAGGCGACGGTCAGTCGCTATTGCCGTGCATTGCGCCGCCGTCCCCGCGCAGCGATTCCCAGCGGGACGACAGCAGCCCGGTCGCTGACCAGCCGCTCCATCGCATTGTCGACCAACATACGAAGCCCTTCCTCGCTCAGCAGGCCGCCCCTGATCAGGCAACGGTCCTTGAGCACGCGGCAAAAGGCGGAATAAAGCTTCATGTCGGGAGCACGGGGCGCGGACCAATAGTCGTTAAGGCTCCCTGTATGGACGATGCCGGGCACCTTGTAGACCGCGTGACCGAGCACGATCACCGGCTTCCCACTATTGAGCGCCAGCGTTCCCACCGTGCTGTTCACCGTGACCACGCCCTGTGACTCGTTCACGACCTCTGCAATGTCCCAATCCGCGAGATATACGACGCGTTCTTCGATGCCATAATGTCGCGCGAGCCTGCGGATCAGGCGGCGCCAGGAAATGAGACCCGCATCGAGCGGGTGGCGCTTCACGACCAGAAAGACGTCGGCTGGCGCATGTTCGGCGAAGCTCTTCATGACGAAGCGCAATGCCGCGCACATGTCGCCGAACGGGGAATGTATCCTCAGCTGATAGTCCGAATTGAGCTGAAGCGGCAATGCGAAGAAGGGGCGCCCGACGACGCGCGCCCATAGCTCCCGCGCCTCCGCCGCGTCGCGCCTGCGCCGGACCAGCTTGACCCCCCAGGACAGCGATTCGGCAACGAAACTGTGGGGCCGGTGCGTGCGATAGAAAGGAAAATAGGGGCGCATTATCGCCGATGCGAGCGCCGTCCGCATCGTGTTGAGAGCGCGCGCGCTGAAAGTTGATGGCACAGGCGCCTGATCGACCGTTTCTTCGGGCAGCGCGCGGGCGGCATCCAGATACCATTGGGGATCGAGCGGCAGGGTAGAATTGCCGTTCACACCATCATCCTGCAAGGTCATGAAGTCCGGCCGGATATAGCCTTCCTCCACGACATGGACGTGCAGGTCGCGCAGGCGCGCCATGCCATGGGCAGACTGATGATAGGGGCGACAATCGCCATAGAGAATGAGGTCCGTGACCCCGTTTGCGACTACGAAATCGTCGAAGAAGAGCGGCCAGTTGCGGAACGTGCCGCGATAGTCGGTCGCATCGCCCGGCCAGTCGACCTTGTCGCCGCCATTGATGTTGATGCGCAGCGCCCTGTGTCCGCGCGCCCGCAACGCGTCGGCGAGCATGGCGAAATAAGGACCATGCGGTCCCTGAAGGAACAGGAATGTTCTCGGCGGGGTGTCAACCATGGATAAAATCTGCCGATAACGTCATGATTCTTCGTAATTTTCCTTGTACCCTACGCAACCGGATCAGCCAACCGTCTCGAGATGCCGAATCACTGGCCAGGCGGCTCACCATTATCTCGGGACCACATGGCAGGCCGGTGACTGGATCGAGATAACGAGGATAGAGAATGAGGGCACCGGCGACAAGCTGGTCCAAGGTGAGCGCCCTGCCCCGGCGATCTATGGGCTGGGCCAGATCATGGGTCAGGCCCCAGCCGGCATAGAAGGGCATTCCGTGCACCGTCACCGGGCGGTCGCGCATCAGCGCTTCGAACCCCGTGAGCGAGGACAGCACATGCACCGCGTCCACAGCCTCCACCAGGCCCATTAGCGGTGCGCCGGTGTCGATGGCATCGGCATGGCGCAGGATGGTCGGCTCGCTCAAATGCCCGCGTCGGTGCCCGGCCTGCACATCGGGATGCGGTCGATAGATGATCCAGGCATCCGGCTCGGCGCGGCGCACCCGACCGAGAAAGTCCAGATTGCCGCCGATGCCTGCTCCACCCAGTCGCACCGACAAGTCGTCATCGACCTGACCAACCGCCAGGACTGTTCGCTGCCCCGGCGGCAGCGGCACCGACGCCCCCGCCTGCGCACCATATTTGGTCATGCCGGTCGCCCGCAGGCGGCGCCGCAGTGCGGCGGCACGCGCCACCAGCGGCGCAGGAAAACTATGCTCCGCCAGCAGGCGTTCGAGGTCACTCGACGCCCGGGCGTCGTAATAGAGCCCGGTCCGGTCGATCACCACCGATCCCGGCGGGTGCAAGGCTGCGCCCAACCCGCGCGAGCGCAGGAAGCCATCCTCTATCCGGACGATCGGCACCTCGGCCTTGGCGGCCTTTGGCGCAAGCGTGGCCGGCACACGCGAGGGCCAGACCGCAAGCGCCCCACCCTGGCGCCGGGCGCGCTTCAGGCCCCGCCGTGGCGACAGCAGGGGCGGCGAGTGCGTACCGTTCCACAAAAAGCGGCGGATCGCGTCCTGCTTCCAGAATGCCATGCCGCTGGCAGCTGCGATGCCATGATTGCCGTCGAAATGGCGCCGCCAGTCGGCCAGCAATGCGATCGCCTCCTCGATGTCCGCTGCCTCCCCGGTGAAACAGTTGCGGTAGGTTGCACCCGACAGCCGGGCGCGCACCGCCGCCCGCAGCAGTTCGTCAGGCACGGCAGCGCCCTGGGCGTCATAGACTGGCCGGCCAAGCAGTCCTGCGACGAGCGCCAGTTCATCGCCAGCATCCGCGCACACGCAGTCTGCCCGCTCGACCAACGCCCATGGATCGCAATTAGCGGGCAGTATCGTCGCGCCCGAAGATCGCTCCCCGCCGCCGCCTGGCCCGACGATGCCGATCCGGGCAGGCGCCAGCCTCTCAACGAGCGCTGGAGGCGGCGACAGCCCCGATCCCAGGATCAGTGCAATGCCGGAGCGCCGTTCACCCCAGAAGGCCCCGCCCACGCGCGCGGCCGCGATGGAGTCGAGCACGGCGTCGGAAATGTGGACGCCCGCGCGCCGCTCGGTCGCGACGCTTATGGCGGCGTCAGCTACCGCGATTCCGGGAAATGGAGGCGAGCGCAGAAAGGGAGGAGCGGGCATAACCACTGCTTCATCCATGACAGACAGGCGCGAGGCGTCAAGCGACAGACTCTGTCACCTCGCCCAGCAATTGGGTGACCACGTCGAAATAATCATGCCAGGTCGGCGGACGCCATCCGGCCAGCCGGGCGACCTGCGCCGCCCGTTCCGGCGAACCATCCACGGCATAGGCCTGGACGGCGCGCAGCCAGCCCAGGCCGTCGAGCGGGTCGAGATAGTCGGGCACGTCCGCGCCGACTTCACGATGCGCGTCGATATCGCTGCAAATTACCGGCACGCCAGCCGACAGAGCCTCGATCACCGGCATTCCGAAGCCTTCGGCGAAGGAGGGCATCAGCGTCGCCCGCGCGCCCGCGATCACCTCCGCCATCTGCCGGTCGGACAGTTCGCCGGCCTCCACGACATGGCCCCGCAGCGCCTCTGCCCGATCAAGCATATCGACGACATTCTCATTTTCCCAGCCGCGGCGGCCGACGAGTACAAGCTGGGGCACCCGGTCGCCATGCTGTTCGATCAAGCGGCGCCAGATGTTGAGCAGCAACAGGTGGTTCTTCCGCGGCTCAATGGTCGCGATATAGACGAAATAGGGGCGATCGGGCGGAGTGTAATGCCGGCTGTCGAATATGTCGGTCGCGTCCGCGCCGAAATGGGCGACCCGGATGGAGCGCCCGCCAAGGCCGCGCTTCAAATGCGGAACGAGCGCATCGATCGTCGCCTGGCTGTTGCCGATGATGCCGGTCGCATAGTCGTCGATCGATCGCACCCGCCTCAGATGCTCTTCGGCGCCTTGAGGTCGCGCGAATTCGGGATGCGACAGCGGGATGACGTCATGCACCAGCGTCACGAACTTCGCGCCCTCCGCCCGCAGGATCGCGCCGACCTGCTGGTGATCGTCCAGATGATGGGGCGACACTTGAAGATAGACGCGCTGGCGCCCCTTCGCCTTCGGCACAGGACGCGGCCGCAGCGCGAAGAGATGCCGGATGATCGCCGCCCTGTTGCGGCGCTGATCGGGAGCCTCGACGTTGCGCCACTTGGCTGTCGTAAAGGCAAGGAACTGCCGCACGGCGGACGGATCGAGCCGCCCATAATAGCCGCCTGCCGCATGAACCGCCGCGAAGGACAGCCGATCGGGCATCCGCTCCAGCAATTCGCGGGCATAGACATATTCGACGCGGTCGATCCCCGTCGGCGTCGGATGGAACGATCGCGACAGCAGGCGGGACAGGTCGAGGATGATTTCCGAGTCGCTGCCGCCGGCATGAACGCCCGACCCAGCCCTTTTCGACAGGAGCGCAAGTCGCGCTCCAGGCGCCTTGAAAGGACGCAGTGCCATGTCAGGCACCTCCAGAGATCGGCCGAAGCCGATGGCGGAGCCAATATTCGGCCATCAGATAGCGGCGCGAATCTGTTCCGCGATCTTTTCCAGTTCGGCCGCATCGGCCGTCCCGCCGCGTCCGTGCGGCGACAGCGAGATCGATTCGCCTTTCCAGCGCGGGATGATGTGGACGTGCAGGTGAAATATCGTCTGACCCGCGTCCGATCCGTTGAACTGGATGATCTGAAACCCGTCGGGCCGCAGCGCCGCGCGGATTGCGGCCGTGACCTTCTTCACGCTTGTCATGACCTGGTCCAGGGCCTCGTTCTCGATCTCGAGAATGTTGCGCGCCTGCGACCATTTGGAAATCACCAGCGCATGGCCCCTGGACTGCGGCATGATATCCAGGAATGCGAGCGTGTGCTCGTCTTCGTAAAGCCTGGTCGCGGGTACCTTGCCCTGCACGATCAGCGCGAAGATATTGCCGGCGTCGTAACTGCCATCGAGGCTCATGACGTGCCCTTCAGCTCACATAATGGGCGGTCGTCTTAGCGGCCACCTCGTCCGCCGTCACCCCCGGCGCGCATTCGATCAGCCGGAACGGGCTATCATGGTCGGGACGCTGGAATACGCACAGGTCTGTGATGATCATGTCGACCACGTTGCGACCGGTCAGCGGCAGGGTGCAGGCAGGAATGAACTTGGGGTCGCCGTTCTTCGAGGTGTGCTCCATCACCACGATAATCTTCTTGACCCCCGCGACCAGATCCATCGCGCCGCCCATGCCCTTGATCATCTTGCCCGGGATCATCCAGTTGGCGATGTCGCCATTTTCCGCGATCTCCATTGCGCCCAGCACGGTCAGGTCGATGTGCCCGCCGCGGATCATCGCGAAACTGTCGGCGCTAGAGAAATAGGATGATTGCGGAAGCTCGCTGATCGTCTGCTTGCCCGCATTGATGAGGTCCGCATCCTCCTCGCCCTCATAGGGAAAGGGGCCGATGCCCAACATGCCGTTCTCCGACTGCAGCGTGACCTCAACGCCCGGCGGGATGTGGTTCGCCACCAGCGTCGGGATGCCGATGCCCAGATTCACATAAAAGCCGTCCTGCAGCTCCCTCGCCGCGCGCGCGGCCATCTCGTCACGGGTCCAGGGCATTACACAGTCTCCCTCGGACGCGTCGTTCGGAACTCGATCATCTTGTCATAGGGCGACCCTACGATCATCCGCTTGACGTAGATGCCCGGCACATGGATGCAGTCGGGGTCAAGGCTGCCGGTCGGTACGACTTCCTCCACCTCCGCGACGCAGATCTTGGCCGCCGTGGCCATCGGCTGGTTGAAGTTGCGGGCAGTCTTGCGGAAGATGAGGTTGCCGCTCTCGTCGGCCTTCCAGCCCTTGATGATGGCGATGTCGGCGAAGATGCCGCGCTCCAGGATATAATCCTGCCCGTCGAAATTCTTGACCTCCTTGCCCTCGGCCACCTGCGTGCCGACGCCGGTCTTGGTATAGAAGCCGGGAATGCCGGCGCCGCCAGCGCGGCAGCGCTCCGCCAGCGTGCCCTGGGGACAGAATTCCACCTCCAGCTCACCAGCCAGATATTGCCGCTCGAACTCCTTGTTCTCGCCGACATAGGAAGAGATCATCTTCTTGATCTGATGCGCGCGCAGCAATTTGCCGAGGCCGACGCCGTCGATGCCGCAATTGTTGGACGCAATCGTCAGCGCCTTCGTGCCTGCCGCCAGGATCGCGTCGATCAGCCGCTCGGGAATGCCAGACAGGCCGAAACCGCCCGCGCAGATATGCATTCCGTCGAACAGGAGACCGTCCAGCGCGGCTGCCGCATCGGGGTAGAGCTTGTTCACCATCGCCTGTCTCCTGCGCTTGCCGCAACAGGCATAGGCAGCGCAGGGGAGTCGGTCAATTTGCTGCGCGCGCGAAATCCATTCTTCCCATGCCGGCCCATGCCTGGAGGATCAGATCAGGCCAGCCAAAGGACTCGAGGGGTCGGCATAGAGCCGCTTGCCCATCCGCCCGGCGCGATAGGCCATGCGGCCGGCCTCCACGCCCGCCTTCATCGCCGCAGCCATCAGCACCGGGTCCTTCGCCTCGGCGATCGCGGTGTTCATCAGCACGCCAGTGCAGCCCAGTTCCATTGCCTCGGCCGCTTCGGACGCCGTGCCTACCCCCGCATCGACCAGAACCGGCAGCTTCGTGCCTTCGACGATCAGGCGGATCGTCACCCGTTTCTGGATGCCAAGGCCCGAGCCGATCGGCGCGCCGAGCGGCATGATGGCGACCGCGCCCACATCCTCCAGCCGCTTCGCCGCGATCGGATCGTCGACGCAATAGACCATCGGCTTGAAGCCTTCCTTTGCCAGCACCTCGGTCGCCCGGAGCGTCTCGACCATGTCGGGATAGAGCGTACGCGCCTCGCCCAGCACCTCCAGCTTGACGAGGTCCCAGCCCCCGGCCTCGCGCGCCAGCCGCAGCGTACGGATCGCATCCTCACCGGTGAAGCAGCCGGCCGTGTTGGGCAGATAGGTGATCTTCTTCGGATCGATATAGTCGGTCAGCATCGGCGCCTTGGGATCGCTGACATTGACCCGCCGTACCGCCACGGTGACGATCTCCGCCCCCGACGCCGCAACCGCCGCCGCATTCTGCTCGAAGCTCTTATATTTCCCGGTACCGACGATGAGACGCGAGCGGTAGGTCTTGCCCGCGACCGTCCAACTGTCGTCGTCGATCGGCGACACGTCGCCTCCCCCGACGAAATGCACTATCTCCAGCTCGTCCCCGTCGGCCACGCACACCTGCGCCAGGGTCGACCGCGGTACGACCTCCAGATTGCGCTCGACGGCCACCTTTTCGGGAACGAAGCCCAGTTCGCTCGCCAGTTCGGCCAGGGTGAGTCCCTCACGAACGCGGCGATGCTCACCGTTGATGTGGATGGAGATGGTGCCGTCGGTGCTCACTGCGTTCGTCCTGGAGAAGCAACATGTCTCGACTTGGCGCGACATGTGGGGCTAAGGTCTTGCAGGGCATATAGGAGCGGTCCGGCACAGGCCGCAACAGACAACCACAATAGATAAGGGGACTGCCGGTGGCGGACGCGCGCAAAATCTATGTGCTCAACGGGCCGAACCTCAACCTGCTGGGATCGCGCGAGCCGGACATTTACGGATATGACACGCTCGACGATATTGCCGAGCGGATGGACGACGCGGCCACCCGCGCCCATGTGGAAATCGACTTCCGCCAGTCCAATCATGAAGGCCATCTGATCGACTGGCTGCAGGAAGCCAATGGAGAGGGCGCCCATGCGATACTCCTCAATCCCGGCGGGCTGACCCATACATCGGTCGCATTGCATGACGCGATCAAGGGCATCAGCGTGCCGGTGATCGAGGTTCACCTGTCCAACCCTCACGCGCGGGAGCCGTTTCGGCACAAAAGCTATGTCGGCATGGCGGCGAAGGGGACGATCGCGGGCTTCGGCGCAATGTCCTACATGCTGGCGCTGGAAGCCGCACTCGAACTGTAACATTGCGCTCGGGTTCAAACCGGCTTAGGCGCTGGCCGTCATGAGCGAGAAACCGCTTGAGGACATGAGAATGAGCGAAGACAACAAGGGCGCGATGCAGGTTGACGTAGCGTTGGTGCGGGAATTGGCCACGCTGCTGGACGACACCAATCTGACCGAGATCGAGGTCGAGCATGGCGATCGCAAGATCCGCGTAGCGCGCAAGGCCGGGCCGGTAGCGGCAGCACCGGTCTATGCCACCGCCCCGGCTGCGGCGCCGGTCGCCAGCGTGGCGCCCGCTGCGCCGGAAGCCACCGCTCCCGCGGGCAACGCGGTCAAGTCCCCGATCGTCGGCACCGCCTATCTGTCGGCCGAGCCTGGCGCCGCACCCTTCATTCGCGTGGGATCGACGGTGAAGGCGGGTGATACACTGCTGATCGTCGAAGCCATGAAAGTCATGAACGCCATTCCTGCGCCGGCCGGCGGCACGGTCAAGGCGGTGCTGGTCGATAACGGCCAGCCGGTCGAATATGACCAGCCGCTCGTCGTGATCGAATGAGGCGCTGACCGCCATGGCCATCGAAAAGCTGCTGATCGCCAACCGGGGCGAGATCGCGCTGCGCATCCACCGTGCCTGCCATGAAATGGGCATCAAGACGGTGGCGGTCCACAGCACCGCCGACGCCGATGCCATGCATGTGCGCCTGGCCGACGAGGCTATCTGCATCGGCCCGCCCGCAGCCCGCGACAGCTATCTCAACGTCGCGGCCATCATCTCCGCCGCCGAAATTTCCGGCGCCGATGCGATCCATCCGGGCTACGGCTTTCTTTCGGAAAACGCGCAGTTCGCGGAGATCGTGGAAGCGCATGGGATCGCCTTCGTCGGCCCGAAGCCCGAACATATCCGCACCATGGGCGACAAGGTGGAGGCCAAGCGGACCGCAGGCGCGCTTGGCCTGCCGCTCGTCCCTGGCTCCGACGGCGCGATCGAGACGTTCGAGGACGCGCGCGAGATTGCCGCGCGCATCGGCTATCCCGTCATCATCAAGGCGGCGTCGGGTGGCGGCGGGCGCGGCATGAAGGTCTGCGCGTCCGAGGATCAGCTCGAAACGCTGATGCAGCAGGCAGGTAGCGAGGCGAAGGCGGCCTTCGGCGACGCCACCGTCTATCTCGAAAAATATCTGGGCAATCCGCGCCATATCGAATTTCAGGTGTTCGGCGACGGCAAGGGAAACGCCATCCACCTCGGCGAGCGTGACTGCTCGCTCCAGCGCCGCCACCAGAAGGTGCTGGAGGAAGCCCCCTCCCCCATTCTGTCGACCGCCGAGCGAGACCGCATGGGCGGGATCGTCAGCAAGGCGATGGCCGACATGGGCTATCGCGGTGCAGGCACGATCGAATTCCTGTGGGAAGACGGCGAATTCTACTTCATCGAGATGAACACGCGCTTGCAGGTGGAGCATCCCGTGACGGAGATGATCACCGGCGTCGACCTCGTCCGCGAGCAGATCAGGATAGCCGAGGGGCGCCCGCTTTCGGTCGAACAGAAGGACCTCGTCTTTTCCGGCCACGCCATCGAATGCCGCATCAACGCCGAGGACCCGCGCACATTTGCGCCTTCGCCCGGCACCGTCACCAGCTATCATGTCCCCGGGGGAATGCACGTTCGCGTCGATAGCGGCCTGTATCAGGGCTATAGGGTGCCCCCCTATTATGACAGCATGATCGGCAAGCTGATCGTGTACGGCCGCACCCGCGAAGGCTGCATCATGCGCCTGAAGCGCGCGCTCGAGGAATATGTGATCGAGGGCATGAAGACCACGATCCCGCTGCATCAGGCACTGCTGAAGGACCCGGAGTTTCTCAACGGGGATTATACGATCAAGTGGCTGGAGGATTGGCTCGATCGTGAGGCATAGGAAAGGCATCCGGGAGACGCTTTTCCCCGACCGAGTGCGCCTTTTGGCGAGGCAGGACCAGGCATGAAGGCGACGATCTGGCACAACCCCCGCTGCTCCAAGTCGCGGCAGGCGCTGGCCATCCTGCAGGAAACGCCCGGCGTCGATGTCGATATCTACGAATATCTGAAGGCTGCGCCCGCCCGTGGCAAGATAGAAGCCGTGCTGGCCAAGGCCGACGTCGCGCCGAGCCAGGCCGTGCGCAAGGGTGAGGATGTGGTGAGGGACATCGGCCTGGATACAAGCGACGACGCAGCCGTGCTGGATGCAATGGCGGCGCATCCGATCCTGATCGAGCGGCCCATCGTCATTACCGCCAAGGGCGCCGTGATCGCCCGTCCCCCGGAAAGACTGCGCGAAATCCTATAGGGCCAGCCACGCCGAAAGCCGGACGACTGTCTGCGCCTGCTGGGGCGCGATACGATCGCGCGCACGGTCGTCGCGCCAGCTTTCGACCTGCAGCACTTCGCCCAGCAGGAGCCACGCGCGCTCCCCTCCGATGCCGCGAACCAGACATCGGCAAGCGCATAGACGATTCGCCGGCTGGAGGATCGAGACCGCCAACAGTCAGAAGCGCCGGGCCATAGCGCGCCACCTTTGGCCCGCCGATAGTATGCGGGTTAACCATGGCGCGCGATGATCTGCACCCGTTTACGAATGCGCAACGGGAGCGATGCTATGCTAGGCGCCATGCGTCACTTCATCCTCGCCTGCCTGCTGTCGCTGCCAGGCATCGCCCATGCGGGCACCGTATCCATCGAAGTGCGCGGCGTCGACGGCAAGCCGCTCGCGGGCGCGGTCGTACAGGTCGAGAGTGCGCGCGCGAGCGCACCCCGGATCGGCGGTCCCTATTCCGTCGCCCAGAAGGACATTGCCTTCCAGCCGCGCGTGACGATCGTGCCGGCCGGCGCGTCGGTCAGCTTCCCGAACCGCGACAGAGTACGCCATCATGTCTATTCCTTCTCGCCGGCCAAGAAGTTCGAACTCAAGCTCTACGGCCACCAGGAATCGCATTCAGTGACGTTCGACCGTCCCGGCGTGATCGCGCTTGGATGCAATATCCATGACAGCATGACCGGGTTCATCATCGTGACGGGTACGCCCTTCGCGGCGCAAACCAGCGCGGCGGGCCGGGTCGTCTTTGACGATGTGCCAGCTGGCGCGGTTACCCTTAAGGTCTGGCACCCGTCGATCCGCGCACGCGCGAATATTCTGGCCCAGGCAGCGACCGTCGGGCCACAGGGCCTGTCCACGACGCTGGCGCTGCGCAAATGACAGGCGTTCGCCGGCAGCCGGCCCTGCCGCGCTGGCGCTTCACGCGTCTGCGGACGGCGCTGGCGGTACGCTATGCAAGTCTGTTCGCGATCGCTATGATCGCGGTCGCCATCGTCGCCCAGACCATGATCTGGTCCCATGCGCGCAATTCGGTCCGCGCCGCGATGACCACCAGCGGGCAGGTATATGACCGCCTGTGGTCGCTCAAAGCACGCGCACTGAGCGATTCGGCCGGGGTGCTGGCGCGTGATTTCGGCTTTCGCGCTGCCGTCGCCAGCGCCGACCGGCCAACGATCGAATCCGCCCTCACCAGCCTGCGCCAGCGCGCCGGCGTGCCGCTCGCCTTCGTCGTTGAAAATGATGGGAGCGTCATCGGCAGCGGACCATCGTCCCTGCGTCGTATCGTCGGCGACATCGCGCTCGACATGCCGTCCAGCCAGCATGACGCCGTCATCGCCCAGGGCGCGCAGCCATGGCGTCTGGTGGTCACCCCCATCATGGCGCCGGTCCAGATCGGATCGGTCATATTCGCTCTTCCGCTCGATCGGCAGCAGATGCAGGCGCTCGAAGGCTATTCTGCGATCCCGCTGACCGCCACGGTCCTGATCCGGGACGAAGGCGGTCGCTGGCGCGATCCGGCCAGTGGCACCCGCATCCCAGAGTCGGTCATGCGCCGCGAGCCTGTCGCGATCGAAATGCCTGGCGGTCGGGCATTCGCGCTCGCCCGCCCCCTGCCGGGACCGGGCGGCGCACCCCAGACGGCGCTGATGCTATCCTACCCGCTCAGCGCGGCCCTCGCCTCCTACAGGGGGCTACAGGTCGGAATCGCCATAGCCGGCATATTGGGGCTGTTGCTCGTCATCTATGGCAGCCGTCGGATCGCCGCGCAGATCACCCGACCCATCGTTGCGCTGGATGCAGCCGCCCATGCACTGGAAAAGGGTGCGCGCACCGAGGTCGAGGTGGTCGGCGGCGACGAGATCGGACGGCTGGCCGACAGTTTCAACAGAATGTCTGCAGGCATTGTCGAGCGTGAGGACAGGATTCGCCACCTTGCGTTCCACGATACGCTGACCGGCCTGCCCAATCGCACCTTCTTCCGCGAACAGCTCGATCTTGCCATGCTCCGTGCGGCGCGTGGCGGCCAGAAGGCGTCGGTGCTGTGTCTCGACCTCGACGGTTTCAAGGGCGTCAACGACACGCTGGGACATCCCGTGGGTGATTCGCTGCTGCGACGGGTCGGGGAATTGCTGGCGGAACAGGCGACCGACGGTGTCGTGTCACGCCTGGGCGGCGACGAGTTCGCCATCATTCTGGTCGGCGACGATCCCGAACGTCCCCGCATGTTGGCGCAGGCGATCATCGACCGCATGAAGGCGCCGATGCTGGCCGACGGGCATCAGGTCGCGACCGGTACCAGCATCGGCATCGCGATCGGCCCGGCGGACGGCGAAGATGCCGACATGCTGCTCAAAAATGCCGACCTTGCGCTCTATCGCGCCAAGCAGGACGGGCGCGGAGTGTTCCGCTTTTTCGAACCCGCCCTGGATGCGGCCGCACGCCGCCGCCGCCAGATCGAGATGGACCTGAGGGACGCGCTGGCCAATGGCCATTTCCGCCTCGTCTTCCAGCCGATCTATGACCTCAAGAACGAGCGTGTCGGCTGCTTCGAATCGCTGTTGCGCTGGGAGCATCCCGAGCGCGGCCTCATTTCGCCGGTGGAGTTCATCCCGGTCGCGGAAGAAACGGGGCTCATCATCGGCATTGGCGAATGGGTGGTCCACGAAGCCTGCCGCCAGGCTGTCGCATGGCCAGACCATATCCGGATCGCGGTCAACGTATCGCCGATCCAGTTCCGCAATACGGGTTTCGCGTCGATCGTCTTCCAGGCGCTGGCGCGATCTGGCCTGGCGCCGGAGCGGCTGGAGATAGAGATCACCGAATCGGTCTTCCTCGAGGGCGAAGGCCCGACGCTCGCGCTGCTCCACCGCCTGCGCGAACTGGGCGTGCGCATCGCGCTCGACGATTTCGGCACCGGCTATTCCTCGCTCAGCTATCTGCGCTCCTTCCCCTTCGACAAGATCAAGGTCGACAAGAGCTTCGTCGACGCGATCGCGCAGGACGGCAGCGCCCAGGCGATCGTGAAGGCGATCGTCGACCTTGCCGGAGCGCTGCATATGGAAACGACGGCAGAAGGCGTCGAGCAGGAGGATCAACTGGCGATCCTGCGCGGTCAGGGTTGCAGCAGCATCCAGGGCTATCTGTTCAGCAAGCCGCTCGCCGCCGAACAGACACTTGAAATCATCGGTCGGCTCGCCCGCCGGGCCGCTTGAGCCGCCTCCAGCCGACGCGGCGCGGGCCGAACGTCTCCAAAGCGTAACAATCCTGATTGAAAGCTTGCCATGACGGGGCGGCTGGCCTTAGCTTGCCCCATGAGCAAGGGCGACGATTTGGCGACCATTGCGGTCTACAGCCTGAAAGGCGGCGTGGGAAAGACAACCTTCGCCATTAACCTGGCCTGGGCCTCCGCTGCCATATCCAGGCGCCGGACGCTGTTATGGGATCTTGACCCGCAGGCGGCGTCGAGCTGGCTGGTCTCGACCGACAGGGAGAGCCGCGACGCGGCGCAGGCGATCTTCAGCAAGGATGTCGACATCCATCGCTTGGTCCAGCCATCGACCGTGCCGGGGCTGGACCTGATTGCGGCGGACACATCCTTGCGTGGGCTGGATCATCTGTTTCGCGAGCTGGACAAGAAGAAGCGGCTCGCCAAGCTGATCGAAAAGCTGGGCAAGGACTATGAGCGAATCATTTTGGATTGCCCGCCCGGCCTGACCGAAACGAGCGAGCAGGTGCTGCGCGCCGCCGACCTGATCGTCATTCCCGTCATCCCCTCACCGTTGTCGCAGCGCGCCATGGGGGAAGTGGCGCGCTACCTGGTCCAGCGCGGCGGGGCACATGCGCCGATCCTGCCCGTCTATTCGATGGTGGATCGCCGGCGTGGTCTGCATCGCAAGGCGCTGGAGGAACAGCCCGACTGGCCCGCGATCCCGATGGCAAGCGCCATCGAGCAGATGACGGTGCGCCGCAAGCCGCTGGGGGCTTTTGCGGCATCGTCGAAAGCAGCGGGAGACTTCGCTTCCTTGTGGACGATGGTCGAGCGACAGCTGACTGCCGGCTGACTATCCCGCTACACGCATCCCCATTTCGGGGAACAGCAGGGCAGCGTCGCGCGGCATCATCGGGCGGCCGAAATAATAGCCCTGCACCTTCGTGCAGCCCAGGCCCTGCACCATGTCCAGTTCCGCCTGGGTTTCCACGCCCTCGGCTGTGGTCGCCATGCCCAGGCTGTCGGCCAGCGTCACCACGGCACGGATGATGGCCAGGCTTTCCTGGGTGCCGTTGGCCGCGCCGACGACGAAACTGCGATCGATCTTGATCGTGTTGAACCGGGTGCGGCTGAGATAACCGAGCGACGAATAGCCGGTGCCGAAATCGTCGAGCGACAGCTGGATGCCGAGCGCCAACAACTGGTCCAGAATCTTGAGAGCGCCCGATTCGTTCAGGAACACGCTCTCGGTCACTTCCAGTTCCAGCCGGCGCGTATCCAGGCCGCTCTGCGACAAGGCCGATACGACCGAAGTGACAAAGCCTGGATGCGTCAGTTGCTCGGCCGAGACGTTGACCGCGACCCGAACATCCTCGGGCCAGTTCATCGCTTCGTGGCAAGCCGTGCGCAGGACCCATTCGCCGATGGGCGCGATCAGCCGCGCTTCTTCCGCCACGGGGATGAACTTCGCGGGCGAAATCGGCCCCATTTCCGGGTGGGTCCAGCGGACCAGCGCCTCGAACCCGACGACGACGCCCTCTCTTGCCTCCACCACCGGTTGATAGACGACGTGCAGTTCGTCCTTCTCCAGCGCCTCGCGCAGCGCCAGTTCAATCTGGCGGCGTTCTTCTGCCTGGGCATGGAGGCGCGGCTCATAGGCGAAATGGACGCCTCCGCCGTCGCCCTTGGCGCGATAGAGCGCCAGGTCGGCGCTTCTAATAAGCGCTTCGGATGCCTGCCCGTCGACGGGCGATACCGCCGAACCGACCGATGCGCCGACATAGAGTGTATGTCCGTCCACCTGATAGGGCGCCGACAAGGCGGCGATGATCGCGCTCGACAGCCGCGCGACATGATCCTCCTCGCCGACGCGGGGCACGACGATACCGAATTCATCGCCGCCGATCCGCCCGCAAAACTCGCTGGACGAGCAAATCTGCCGCAGCCGCCGCGCGACCTGGGTCAGCAGCTTGTCGCCGACCTGGTGCCCGAGCGTGTCGTTCACGGCCTTGAACCGATCGAGGTCGATCATCATGAAGGCGCATCCGGGAATGCGCGTGCCCGCCACCGCCATCGCTTCGTCCAGCACTTCGCGCAGGTGGCTGCGATTGGGCAGGCCGGTCAGCGGATCGAACCGCGCGAGCTGGGCGATCTTGTCGGCCGACTCGCGCTGCACGGTCACGTCGGAGCCGACGCCCCTGAACCCCATGAAGGCACCTTTTTCATCATGGCGCGGTGACGCGGACAGCTCCAGCCAGCGTAAGCGTCCGCCGCTGTCCACGGGCAAAACGAGATTGCTAAAGCTTTCTCGCAGCTTGAGATGCTCCGCCAGCTGGTGAAGGCCAGCCGCGAAGCGTCCGCTTTCCCAGCCGCTGCCGGCTAGTATCTGCACGAGCGGGGCGCCCTCCAGCGCCTGCTGATCGACCCCCAATGTGTCGGCGAAGCGAGGCGACACTCCGCTGATGCGACGGGCGGCATCGGTCTGCCATAGCCAGTCGGATGCCCCGTCCTCATATTCGCGCAGCAGCAGGCTTACGACTGCGGACTTTTCCTCCAGCTGCACATTGGTGCTGTGCTGGCGCATGAAGGACCGTGCGTAGCTGACGCAACCTACAAGCAGCGACAGGGCGTAGCTGGTCGCCAGCGCGCGCAAGGGCTCCTGCCCGGCGGCGCCGAACATGGCATAGATGCCGACAATGCCCGAGAGCAGAAATGCGCAGGCCGCGAGCGGCGTGGCCGCATAGCTGATCGCCCCGCAGATCATGATGCAGCTCATCAGCGTCCAGAGCGCGACAAAGCGCTCGGGCGAACTGTCGGAAAACAGCAACATCCCCAATGCCCAGACGGCGCCTTGCACCAGCGCCGCGCCGGCCTGTCCGTGGAGGTCGCCAAGACTGACGCCGACATAATCCGCCGCCCTACGCGGTCGCGCAAGCCCGACGCCGCATATGATCGCGACGATAAGCGTGCCGCTCCACCCGATCATAAAGCCGAAAGACAGATGGTCGGAAAAAACACGCCACAGGAATATGAGGCCAAACAGGCTCATCACGATGCGCAGCGGCGCGAGACGATCGGCAAGGCGCAGTTGCGCCGCCATGACTCGCGCGCCGCCCTCGCCTGAAACCGGCGCCAGCCCCATCATCGCACGGAGCGAAATCCGCTCTGTGCGATCCTTGGGCGATGATGTCTCGGCCCTGCTCGTCACAAGGCCAGCTAACACTCAACCCGTTAGCATTCGGTAAGTTTGCCGCGCGATCCCGTGCGATTATGCCGCAATATCGTAAGGACGGATTTCACCGGTCAGATACAGGTTCCGCGCCTTGGAACGGCTGAGCTTGCCGGAACTGGTGCGCGGCAGGGTACGCGGCGGGACCAGTTCGACGACGCAGTTCATGCCCGTGATGGCGCGGACGCGTTCGCGAATCTGGTCGCGCAGACGCGAACGCTCCTCATTGTCTGAGGTGCGGCAATGGACCAGCACGGCGGGAGCTTCCTCGCCGCCGGGCGTCGTGATCGCGAAGGCGGCGATGTCGCCCTGCTTGAAGCCGGGAAGCTGCTCCACAGCCCACTCGATATCCTGGGGCCAGTGATTCTTGCCGTTGATGATGATCATGTCCTTGGCGCGGCCGACAATGTAGAGATAGCCATCGCTGAGATAGCCCATATCCCCAGTGTCGAGCCAGCCGTCGGCCATGCAGGCGTCGGTCGCTTCCTGGTCCCGGAAATAGCCCACCATCAGCGATGGCCCGGTGGTCCAGACCTTGCCGATCTGGCGTTCGCGCAACGGCTCGCCATCCTCGTCGCGAATCTGGACGATCATGTCGCGGGCGGGCTTGCCGCAATTGACGATGGAGCGGTAGCGCTGTGGACGCCCTTCCGTGGCATCGCCGCCCGACAGGTCGGTTTCCTCCACCAACTCGACGACGATCCCCTCGCCGGGCGGCATGATCGTGACGGCCAGCGTCGCCTCGGCCAGGCCATAGCTGGGCAGGAAAGCCTTGGGCGAAAAGCCTGCGTCGGCGAAGGCATCGACGAAGCTCTGCATAACGTCGGGACGGATCATGTCCGCGCCGTTGCCCGCAAGGCGCCAGCGCGACAGGTCGAAGCGATCTTCCGCCTTGGTCTGGCTGGAGATGCGGCGGGCGCAGATATCGTAGCCGAAGGTCGGCGAATAGCTGATCGACGTGCCTTCGTTGCGGCTGATGAGGTCAAGCCAGGCGAGCGGACGCCGGGCGAAGTCCTCGGTCTTCATATAGTCGGCCGACACCTGGTTGGCGATCGGCGACAGGAAGCAGCCGACCAGACCCATGTCATGATACCAGGGCAACCAGCTGATGCAGCGGTCGCTGTCCTGCACTTCCATGCCATGGCTGTGCGCTGCTAGATTGCTGAGCAGGGCATGGTGAGTGACGGCCACGCCATGCGGAAAACGGGTCGAACCACTCGAATATTGCAGGTAGCAAATGTCTTCGCCCTGCGCCTGCGGCAAATCGCGCGGCGCGCCGTCCAGCGCGATGAAATCCTCGAACGCGACGCCGCGCACATTGCGGCGGCGCCCGGCCTCGCCCGCCATGTCTGCCAGCTCGCGGGGATAGAGGAACAGCATCGGGTCACAGCTGGAAAGCTGGACGATCAGCTGGTCGACATAGCTTTCGCGTCCGCCGAAACTGGTCGGCAACGGCAGCGGGACCGGCCAGCCGCCCGCATAGACGATGCCGAAGAACAGCTGCGCGAAGTCGGCGCCGGTTTCAGCCACCAGCGCGACGCGGTCCAGCGGCTTCACCCCTTGCGATATCAGCCGATAGGCGCAGGCGATCGCGTCCTCGCGGAGCCGGGCATAGGGATAGGGCTGCGCCAGGTTGCCGCGCGCATCATGGAAATTGAGTCCGCGATGACCGCGCGCGGCATAGTCGAGCGCTTCGCCCAGCGTGTCGAAATCGGAAAAGCGGCGCGGCAGCGCATCGCCCGTAGGCGTCGGCGCCAGCATTTCCTGCGTACCCGTCATATGTTGTCACCTGGCTATTCTACGACCCGATCCGGCGGTCGCGCGGCTTGCACCGCGCTTTTTCCGCCGTCATCCGTCCCTATTAGCGTATAAGGCACGGTGAAATTCCGGCCCGACTGTGGCACAATCATGGCGCTCCATCCTCCATCCCGGCATATCATGGCCACGAGACGCACCCTCCCACCCCTGGACGACGACCATCTGCGCACCCTCGCCCTGCGCTATGTCGGGCGCTATGCGACCAGCCGGGCGAAGCTGCATGCCTATCTCCTGCGGAAGCTTAAGGAACGAGGCTGGGGTGGCGACAATTCGCCCGATCCTGAGGCGCTTGCCGATCGCATGACGGAACTGGGTTATGTGGACGACGCGGCCTATGCGACGATGCGGGGCGCCGCGTTGAGCCGGCGGGGCTATGGCCCTCGCCGTGTGGACGAAGCCTTGCGCCATGCCGGCATTGCCGATGCCGATCGCGCGAAGGCCCATGGCCAGGCAGACGACGAAAGCTGGCAGGCCGCCGAGCGCTTCGCCCGGCGGAAGCGGATCGGCCCATTCGCCCCGGCGCGGCCGGACCGCCCCCAGCGCGAAAAGATGATCGCGTCCTTCCTGCGCGCCGGCCATGATTATGCCACGGCGCGGCGCTGGGTCGATGCGGCGCCCGGCGCGCCGCCCGTCCCGGACGAGGGTTAACGCGCTCCCGCCATACCGCAATTCCGGCTAGGAGTGCGGAATGAACCGGATATTGCCCCTTGCCCTGTTGCTCCTTGCCGGCTGCGGACCTGCCGTCGACAGTGACGCGAACAACAGCACTCCGCCAGCAGGCGCCGAGGCCGCGCGGCTCCCCCTGATGATCCGGTCGGCCAGAGCCCCGCTCAGGTTCGACGTCGAAGTTGCCATCACCGCCGAGCAGCAGGAGCAAGGTCTGATGTTTCGCAAGTCGGTGGACGCCGATGGCGGTATGCTGTTCCCCATGGCCCCGCCCCGCACCGCGAGTTTCTGGATGAAGAACACGCTCGTGCCGCTCGACATCCTGTTCGTGCGGACCGACGGCACGATCGCCTTCATCAAGCCGCAGGCGGTACCCTATTCACGCGACCCGATATCGGCGGGCGTTCCCGTCGCGGCCGTGCTGGAACTGCGCGGCGGACGCGCAGCGGAACTGGGGATCGCGGAAGGCGACCAGCTTTATTGGGGTGGCTGTGTCGGACCGACCCCCGCTGCGATCCGCGCCATCGAATTCTGCCCGTCGACGCGGCCCTGACGGCACAAGCGCCTTGCCTGCCACCGGGGGCCGGGCTAAGCGCAACGCTCATGGGCATCTTGGCTAAAATCTTCACCTGGTGGGACGGCGCAACGGTCGGCACCTCGCTTTTCAGCGCCGTCAAAGGCTCCAGGGTCGGCGAAGACCATCAGGGCAATGTCTATTTTCAGGGCGGCAAGGACGTGCACGGCAATCCGCGCCGCTGGGTGATGTATAACGGCGCGAACGACGCCAGCCGGGTTCCGGCGGAATGGCATGGCTGGCTGCACAATACGATCGAGGGCACGCCTGAGAGCTTCCTACCGCCGCCGCGCATATGGGAGCGCGAATCCACGCCCAACGCGACAGGCACCGTGCACGCCTACCGCCCGTCGGGCGCGTTGGAGAAGGGCGGCCTGCGCCAGAAGGCGACCGGCGATTACGAGGCATGGAGTCCCGACGCGTCATGATGCCACGCCCGGCGGGGGGCACGGCGCTGATCCTGTGCGGCGCACTGACGCTGCTGGTGGGCGGCTGCGGCGACAATGACCTCCCGCCTGCGAACCAGACCGGCCCGATCCGAATCGAAGGATCGCCGATCCGGTCGGTCGGCGCCGATCAGTCCTCGGGCACGCCGATGGCGCAACGGAGCGCCGTGATCGGCATCCTCAACAAGCGCAACGGCCTTACCCGCGATCTCACCATGAAGCCGGGCGAGGCGTTGCGCGTGGGCGACGCGATCGTTCGCCTCCAGGCGTGCGACACGACGGCGCCATGGGAAAATGTGCAGGAAACCGGCGCCTTCGTCCAGCTGGACGTCCGCAGCACCGCGGACGGCAAATGGCGTCGAGCCTTTTCCGGCTGGCTGTTCCGCGATCGCCCGGAACGCAATGTCGTGGAGCATCCGATCTACGATGTCTGGGTCAGGAGCTGTACGATGTCCTGGCCGGAGACTGGCCCCGACACCGTCAAGCTAAGCGGCAAGGGCGAAGTGGCGGCGAGCGGTGCGAACGCAAGTACGGCCGTCACCCCCGAGCCGGCGGACAGCACTCCGCGACCCTCGCCCAGCGGCACGGCGTCGACGGCCTCCCCCAGCAACTGAAGATAGGCGCGCTGCGTGATTTCGGTCGCGCCCAACGAGCGCAGATGCTCGGTCATGAACTGGCAGTCGAGCAGCGTGAATCCAGCGAAGCGCAGCCGCGCCACCAGCCAGGCGAGCGCCACCTTCGACGCATCGGTCCGGCGCGAGACCATGCTCTCGCCGAAAAACGCACTTCCAAGCGCAACGCCGTAAAGGCCGCCGACCAGCTCATCCCCCTCCCAGCATTCGATCGAATGGGCAAAGCCGATATCGTGAAGATGGCGATAGGCCGCTTCGATCGCGCCGTTGATCCAGGTCGAGGGCCGGTCGTTTGCGGCCTCCGCGCACAGGGCCACGATCCCGCCGAAATCGCTGTTTGCGGTCACCCGAAACCGTTCCTTGCGGACCGCTTTCGCCAGCGAATGCGACAGGCGGAAGCCGCCCAGCGGCATGATCGCCCGCAGCTTCGGCTCGACCCAGTAGACCTCTTGCGCCCGCCGATCGTCGGACATCGGAAACACGCCGATGGCATAGGCCTGGAGCAGCAACAGCGGATCGATCATCCCGCCCTGTCTAGCAAAGGCTGGCGTCCGTAACAGCCCGGACTCGACACACCCTGACAAACAGGCCACCAATGATCGAGCTTCGGGGGGAGCCTAACAGGGTGGCGAACACGCATAGGGACGACAACGAGCCGCGAGCCTCTTCGCTTCGCCGCGCCGGCTGCTGATCAGCACGCTGCTGTTCGTAGGCGTCGTCTTCATTGCCGCGACCTTTGCCTATATTTCGGCAGGCTGGCCGCCGGGCGATGCCGCCTATATGGTGACGCTTACCATCTTTTCGGTCGGCTATGGCGAGATCCATCCGATCGACACGCCTTTCCTCCGCCTCGTCACCATCGCCACCATGGTGCTGGGCTGTACCGGCATGATCGTGCTGACCGGTGCGCTCGTGCAGCTCTTCGCCGCCATTCAACTCCGCCGGATGCTGGGACTGGATCGTATGCAGACTTTGATCGAACGGCTGAACGGCCATGTCATCATCTGCGGCTTCGGCCGCATCGGCCAGCAGCTCGCGAAGGAACTGCACGCGGCGGGCAATCCGTTCGTCATACTGGAGCGCGACGCCGGCAAGATCGGCGAAGCACAGGCGCTTGGCTATCTCTGCCACAAGGGCGAGGCGACCGAGGAAAGCGCGCTGCGCACCGTGCGCATCGACCGTGCGAAGATATTGGCGACGGTGTTGCCGGACGATGCCGCCAACGTCTTCATCACCCTGTCGGCGCGCAACCTCAACCCCTCGCTGGAGATCATTGCGCGGGGAGAGGCGCCCACAACCGAGAGCAAGCTGGTGCATGCGGGGGCGGACAAGGTCGTGCTGCCGACCCATATAGGTGCGGAGCGGATCGCCGAAATGATCCTCTACCCGTCCACCGCCAGCTATGTGGCCGGGTCCGCGCAAATGAACGACATGAAGCGTGGACTTCATGAATTCGGGCTGGAAATGGAACGGGCGACCGTGGTCGAAAAGGGCGCGCTCACCGGATCGACCGTCGGTGATGCCGAAAGGCGCGGGCGCGGCGCCTTCTTCATCGTGCAGATCGACCGCGCCAACGGCAAGAGCATCATGCATCCCGACGAGGGCGTCCGGCTGGAACCCAATGACGACATCACGCTGGTCGTGCGGGGCAGCCGCGTCGCCGCGGGCGCGCTCTTTTCCATGCCGGCCCAGCGCCAGCGTACCGGGCGAACCTTCTTCAACTGAAGCGCCAGAACAGGCGTCGATGATGCGCCGATTGACTCGCGCCGGGCCTCCGATAGGCTTGCCGCCCATGACCTTTCGGACATTGGCGGCGATCCCGCTCCTCTTCGCGGCCTTCCCCGCCCATGCCGCGCCGGACGACCATGCGGCGCGCGTCGCCAGGATACTCAGGGTCACCCCGCTGATAGACGGCCATAATGACTGGCCGGAGCTGCTGGCGGACAAGGCGAAGGACAAGCGCTGGTCGATCCCGCTCGTTAAGCTGGACCCTGCCGTCTACCAGACGGACATCGAGCGGCTGCGAAAGGGCATGGTCGGTGGCCAATTCTGGTCGGTGTGGGTTTCGGCCGACCTGCCCGGACTGGAGCAGGTCAAGGATACGCTCGAGCAGATCGACCTCGCGCACAGCTTCGCCCGCCGCTATCCCGCAACCTTTCAGTTCGTAAGGACGGCGGCGGAGGTCCGCGCGGCGCACAAGGCGGGACGCATCGCCTCCATGATCGGGGTCGAAGGCGGCGGCCAGATCGACGAAAGCCTGGCGGTCCTGCGCGCCTATCACGATCTGGGCGCCGGTTACCTGACCCTGACCCACAGCCGCACGATCGCCTGGGCCGACAGCGGCACCGACAATCCCCGGCATGACGGGCTCACCAAATTTGGCGAGGCCGTGGTGCATGAGCTCAATCGACTGGGGATGCTGGTGGATCTCAGCCATGTCAGCGAGGGCACCATGCTGGACGCGCTGCGGGTCACCCGGGCGCCCGTCATCTTTTCCCACAGCTCGGCCCGCGCGCTGTGCGATACGCCGCGCAACGTGTCCGACGCGGTGCTGAAACAGGTCGCGGCAAATGGCGGGGTCGTCATGGTCAATTACGCCCCGCAATATGTGTCCGAAGCGCGCCGGGTCTGGGGCGCCGCTCGCAGCGCCGAGATCGCCCGCTATAACGCCCCGCCCTTCGGCGGGCTCTATATCGGCAATCCGGACGCCGCGAAAAAGGCGCTCGCGACCTGGGAGACAGCCAATCCCGAGCCGGTCGTCACGCTCGCCATGGTCGCCGACCATATCGAGCATATCGCCAAGATTGCGGGCGTCGATCACGTCGGCATCGGCAGCGACTTCGACGGCGTGGGGCGAATGCCCGACGGGCTTGGCGGCGTGGAGACTTATCCCGCCCTGCTCGCCGAACTGATGCAGCGCGGCTGGCGCGACAGGGATATCGCCAAAGTCGCCGGGGAGAATGTGTTGCGCGTGATGGCCGAGGCGGAAAAGGTTGCCAAATCCATGAAAGGCGAGGCGGCGGGCGATGCTACCGTGACGGCGCTCGACGGAGCGGCGAAATAGTCGTGCCGGTCGATCGGCGCGGGGCGATCGGCCTGGCAGGCGCTGCGCTGGCCACCGGCCTCGTCGCGAACAAGGGGATTGCCATGATCACTTCGCCCAAGGCGCGTCCGTCCCGCGCCCGGCTGGAGGAATCGCTCAGCCGCATAAGCGATCCGGCCGGCGAGGGCGGCCGCACGTTCCTGACGCTCTACCGGGATGCAGCCCGCATGGCTGCGGACGCCGCCGACGACCGTGCCCGGCATGGCCGGTCGCTCGGCCCTCTCGACGGCGCGATCGTCAGCATCAAGGATCTGTTCGACGTCGCAGGCGAACCCACCCGCGCAGGGTCGAAGCTGCTGGCCGATGCGCCGCCGGCCAGGGCCGATGCGCTCATCGTCCAGCGCTTGCGCACCGCCGGCGCGGTCATCATCGGCAAGACCAATATGGTGGAGTTCGCCTTTTCCGGCGTCGGCGCCAATCCCCATTACGGCACGCCCGGCAATCCTGCGGACCGGAGCCGGGTGCCGGGCGGATCGTCGTCGGGCGCCGGCGTCGCGGTGGCGGACGGCATGAGCGAGATCGCCATCGGCACCGACACCGGCGGGTCGACCCGCATCCCCGCCGCCCTGTGCGGGGTCGTCGGCTTCAAGCCCAGCCAGTCGCGCGTGCCGCGCACCGGGACCTTTCCACTGTCGGACGCGCTCGATTCCATCGGGCCGATCGCCCGGTCCGTTGCCGACTGTGCCCGCGCTGATGCCGTTTTGGCCGGTGAGAGCATCGGGCCGCACTCGCAAGCGGCGCTTGCGGACCTCAGGCTCGGAATTCCGCAGGGGCTGCCGCTTGCCGATCTCGATCCGGTGGTCACCGCCCGCTTCGACGACGCGCTCGGCCTGCTCGCGCGCAACGGCGTCGCGCTGTCGGAAGAGATCCTGCAGCCGCTGGACGCTATGGCGACGGTCAATGCGAAGGCGGCGCTCGTTGCCGTGGAGGCCTATGCGCTTCACGCCAAATGGCTCGCCGACCGGGGCGATCTGTATGACCCGATCGTCCGGTCGCGGATGATGACGGGCGCCGCCGTCACGCCTGGCGGCCACGCGCACATGCTGGCGGCGCGCAAGCGCCTGATCGCCGCGATGGATGAGCGGTTGGGCGGGCTGGATGCCCTTATCCTGCCCACCGTGCCGATCCTTGCCCCGACGATCGCCGAGGTGGCCGATCCGGCGCGGTTCGTGGACCGCAACCGCCTGCTCCTGCGCAATACGGCCATCGCCAATTTCTTCGACCTGTGCGCCATTTCGCTGCCGATGCCGCATGGCGGCGGGCTGCACAGCGGGCTGATGCTCGTCGCGCGCAACGGGCAGGACAAGCGGCTGTTCGCGATTGCGGCGGCGGTGGAGGCGCTGCTCAACTGACCGCCGGTTCTAGCAGGCGGATCGTACCGGCATCCGCGTCTATCTCCGCCAAACCGCCTTCGGGCAGGCTCCACTGGTTGGCGACATGGCCGAATTGCGCGCCCATCCAGGCGGGGATGCCGAGCGGCTTGAAATGCTGTTCCAGCACCTGGGTGATGGTGAAGCCGCCATAGGACGGGGCGCTGGCGGTGCAATCGGTGCATTGGCCAAAGACAACGCCGGCCAGTCCCTTCAGCACGCCCGCCAGCCCGAGCTGGGTCAGCATCCGGTCGATGCGATAGGGGGCCTCGTCAATATCCTCGATAAACAGGATCGCGCCGTCGAAGCCGGGCAGGTAGGGCGTACCCATCAATGCGGCCAGCACGGTGAGATTGCCGCCGAGCAGCCGGCCGCGCGCCTTGCCACCGGTGAAGGTCCGGATGGAGCCGATGCGCTGGACCAGCCGGTCCTCGCTGCCCACCGGATTGCTGTAGGTCGGCGTCGCGCCGTCGAAGGCCAGCGCGCGGAACGCGTCCCATGATGCCCGGCCCCAGCTGCTTGCCGCGACCGGGCCATGGATGGTGACGAAACCCGCCTTTGCGGCGATGGCCATGTGCAGCGCGGTGATGTCGGAAAAGCCGACCAGCAGCTTCGGATTGGCGCGGATCGCCGGCCAGTCAAGCAGGGGCAGGATGCGCGCGCTGCCCCAGCCGCCCCGCACTGCGAAGATGGCGCTGACGTCCCGGTCGGCGAACATCGCGTTCACGTCCGCCGCCCGATCGGCGTCGGTGCCCGCCAGATAGCCGAAGCGCTGCGCCACATGCGGCGCGAGCCGGGGCTTGAGGCCCATCTCGACGATCGCTGCCTTGATCGGCTCGAGGTCGTAGAGATCGTCGGAAAAGCCGGCCGGCTCGATCAGCCCGACCGTGTCGGCTGGCCGCAGGCGGCGCGGCTTGCGCGGCACGGGCAGCGGCGCGGCGCCGGCCATTGGTGGCAGCATCATCCCGACCGCACCCATCCCCATCGCGCCGATCAGCGCGCGCCGGTCGATCACCATGGCCGGCCATCCTTGTGGCAATAACCACCCGTGCCGGGATAATGGAGATCGACGTCGGGATAATGGGCACGGCCGGTCGGCACCCCGCTGATGGCGATGAAAGCACAATCCTCGGCGCTTTCGTTCAGCAGCTGATGGCCATTGGCCACGGCCTTGGGAAACACGGCCAGATCGCCCGGCCGCATCGCCGTACGGCTCCCCTCCTCTACCAGCACCGCCTCGCCCGAGAGCATGACGACGAACTCGTCCTCTTCCTCGTGCCAATGCCGCTGCGAAGAGGCGGCGCCCGGCTTCAGCACGACATGGCTGATGCCATAATCCTCCACCCCGAAGGGTGGCGCCAGGCGACGGACGAATCGACCCGCCACCGCGCCCGCCAGAGCGGCGGGATAATTGGTGCTGTTGGTTTGTGCGATCGTGTCGAGCTCGATCCGGGGCAACGGCCACTCCTGCGTCTGGCCAAGGGAACGGGCATTCGCTAACGCGGCTGCATGAGCATGAACAGCGCCAATGCGGACCCGGTGGAACTGACGCGCCGGCTGATCGCCTGCCCGTCGGTCACGCCGGCGACCGGCGCGGTGTTCGCGGCGCTGGAGGAGATGCTGCTGCCGCTCGGCTTCACCGTCCATCGCTTTCTGGCGGGCGACGCCCCGGACGGCCCGGTGGAAAATCTCCTCGCCTGGCGCAGCAATGGGACGGGACCGCATTTCGCCTTTGCCGGGCATCTGGACGTGGTGCCGCCCGGCGCGGGCTGGGCCAGCGATCCCTTCATCCCGGACGTGCGCGGAGCCCTGCTCCACGGGCGCGGCGCGGTGGATATGAAGGGGTCGATAGCGGCCTTCATCGCGGCGCTGCACGACCTGCCCGCCGACACGCCCGGCACGATCAGCCTGATCATCACCGGCGACGAGGAAGGCCCTGCCGTCCATGGCACGCTGGCGCTGATGGAGCGAATGGCCGAGCGCGGCCTGACCCCCGATCTCTGCCTGGTGGGCGAGCCGACATCTTCCGCCCGGCTGGGCGACATGGTGAAGATCGGCCGGCGCGGATCGGTCAATATGTGGATCGACGTCGCGGGAGTGCAGGGCCATGTCGCCTATCCGCATCTTGCCAACAATCCGGTGCCGCGCCTGGTCCGCATCCTGGCGGCAATCGACGCGATCGTGCTGGATGAGGGCACCGAATGGTTCCAGCCCAGCAATATCGAGATCACGGACCTGACCGTCGGCAATCCGACCACCAATGTCATCCCGCCGGCGGCGAGCGCGCGCATCTCGATCCGCTTCAACGACGAGCACAGCGGCGCGTCGCTGGTCGAGCGCATTACGGCTATCGCAGCGGCGGAGGGCGGCACCGTGACCGCGAAGATCAGCGGCGAAGCGTTCCTCACTGCGCCCGGCGCCCTGTCCGCGCTGGTCGCGGGGGCGATCGAGGCGGTGACCGGCCTGACGCCGGAGCTGTCGACCACCGGCGGCACGTCGGACGCCAGGTTCCTGTCGCGCCTGTGCCCGGTGGTCGAGTTCGGCCTGAACAATGCGACCATGCACAAGCTCGACGAGGCGGTCGCGATAGAGGATCTGCACGCGCTGCGGCGCATCTACGCGCTGATCGTCGAGCGCGCGCTGCGCGGATAAAACGCGCCGCCGGCGAAGTTCACACTGTCGTCGGGCTGATCGAGGCCGAAAGTAACGGTGGCGATACGGCAACGCGACGCTGAAGCACCATGCGGGTTACAGCCAGATAACAGCGGCGATGCGGTCGGGTAACGGCCCCGCCACCGGGACGGGTGAAATCCTATATTTCAAGGCCTGCCTAGGTATATCGCGGGCGGGCTGCTTCCCCTGAAATCCGCATTTGCATATCCATAAAAAGGATGGCGCTAACCGTCGATGCCGTCAGATCGTGCGCCGGCCGGCCTTCTCCAGCAGGGCGAAGCGGCCGAGATAGTCCTGTTCGCTGGTGGGACGGGCCAGATGATAGCCCTGGAACAGCGAACAGCCGATGACGCGCAGCACATCGAGCTGCTCCTGGGTCTCCACGCCTTCGATCACGACCTCCATGCCGAGGCCCTGGATCAGGCCGACGACCGCGGTGCAGATGGTGCGCGTTTCGGCGGAGGTCGCGACATCGCGGATCAGGCTGCGGTCGACCTTGACCCGGTCCACCGGCAGTTCCTTGAGGCGCGCCAGGTTGGAATAGCCGGTGCCGAAATCGTCGATGGCGACGGTAACGCCGTCGTCGCGCAGGCTGCGCAGCTGCGCGAGCAGGCGCTCGTCCATGTCCATCGCCAGCGATTCGGTTATCTCCAGCTCCAGCATCGTTGCCGGCGTCCCGTGGCGCGCCATCGCGTCGCGCAGCCGGACGAAGAAATCAGGCTGTGACAGTTCGCGCGTGGAAATGTTGATCGCGACGCGCTGGTCGATGCCGTCGCGCGCCCAGCGGGACGCGGTTTCGCACACCTTGCTCATGACCCAGTCGCCCAGGGCGACGATGGTGCCGCTTTCCTCCGCCACCGGCACGAATGCGCCGGGCAGCACGAGGTCGCGCTCCGGATGCGCCCACCGCACTAGCGCTTCGGCGGTCACCGCCTGGCCCGATACGATGTCGATTTGCGGCTGGAATTCCAACAGAAACTCGTCGCGTTCGAGCGCCAGCAGCAGGTCCGCCTCCAGCTCGGCGCGGTCCGCCGCCAACAGCGCCAGCTCGGCGGTGAACATCTCGGCGCGGCCGCGCCCCAGATGCTTGGCATGATACATGGCGATATCGGCGGAGCGCAGAAGCCCCGACAGCGTCTCACCATGGTCGGGGAAGCAGGCGATGCCGATCGACGCGCCCAGGTCCACATGCTGGCTGCCAAGGTCGAACCGCTCGCCCAGCGCGAACTGGATCGCGCGCGCTATGCGCTGCGCCGCCTGCGGATTGGGCAGGCCGGGGAAGTACATGGTGAATTCGTCGCCCGCCAGGCGGCCCAGCACCGCGTCGCCCATGCCGGCGCTCAACTGGGTCATGACGACTTCGCGCAGGCGGCCGGCGACGCGCGCCAGCAGTTGGTCGCCCGCGGCATGGCCGAGCGTGTCGTTGACCGCTTTGAACCCGTCGAGGTCGATGAAGAAGAGGGCACCCGAGCCACGGCCGGCATGATCGGCCAGCAGCCTCTCGACCTGCCGGCAGAAGCTGGCGCGATTGGCGAGGCCGGTGATCTGGTCGAACAGGGCCAATGCCTGGACATGGTCCAGATTGGTGCGCACCTGGCTCAGCAGGCTTTCGGCGGCAATGGCGAGATCGGGCAGTTCGCGCCCGACTTCCTGCGGCACGGGCGATTTAAGGTCGCCATGCGCGGCCGCGAGCAGCCTGTCGGTCACGCTGTCTATGGCGGTGGCAACGGCCGACGTGGTGCGCGCCGCCGACGCCCAGCTCATCGTACCGCACAGGATCGCGACGATCAGCGAGCGGCCGATGCCGAAAATGTCGTCAGGTTGTCCATTGCCCAGAATCAGGGACAGGATGAACACCAGCGCCCCGGCTGCGAAGGCGAAGGCGGTGGCGCGGCTCTTCAATGACACGCCTTGCATGAGCCTCCCTCTTTCGCCGACGGCTCGCCCCGAACCCATGAACGCATCGGATATGAAGGACAGTGGTTAAGAATCTATCAGTAAGAGCCTACAAAATCCTCATTTTCTGGCGCGCAGGATGATGTAGAGGGCGCCGTCCCCGCCATGGCGCGGATGAGCGACGCGGACGCTTGCGATGCGGTCCGCATGGGCGCCGCGCCCGAGCCAGTGACCAATCTCCGCGCGGATCGCCCCGCGCCGCTTGCCGTCAGCCTGATCCTCCGATTTGCGCGGCTTGCCTGTCACTACCAGCAGCACACGGGCGCCACGCGCCACCGCCGTCGCGATCGCTTCGTTCAGCCGCATATGGGCGGCGCTGAGGCTATGGCCGTGCAGGTCGATCGACAGATCAGGCACCAGCGCGCCGCCGCGAATGCGCCGTTCCCAGCTGGCATCGAGCGTATCGACCGGCGCGCGGCGGGGCGCTGGCACGGAGTGATGCGGAGCATTCGTTAACCAGGTCTTGGCATCCGGCACCGCCGGCTGCGATGCCGGTTCTGGCATCGGGGGTTGTCGTAGACCGGGCCTGATCGGACGGATGGTGCCCGCGACTGCCTGCCACAGCGCCTGTTCTTCGGGGGTCAGGCGACGGCCGGCCATGGCGCGGGGATCAGGGCGTCGTCAGCCGCGCGTAGGTGCCGATCGGCAGGAGGAGCAGCGCGCTGCCCCGCGCCGCCATGCCGCCCGCAATTCCCCGCGCCCGCGCGCCCGCGCCCCAGAAACTGTCGAAGCGATTGGCGCCCTTGATCGCGCCGCCCGTATCCTGCGCGACCCAGACGCCGTTCGGTTCTGCGCGGTCGAGGGAGAGCAGCACCGGGGCGCCCAGGGGCACATATTTGGGGTCGGCCGCAACCGATGCCTCCGCCGTGACCGGCGCGCCCATCGCGCCGATGGGCCCGGCGCCGGTCAGCTCGCGGAAGAAAACGAAGCTCTTGTTTTCGTTCATGATCGCCGCGCCCTCGACGGGGTTGGCGCGCAGATATTGCATGATGTCCTGCATCGATCCGGCCTGGATGAGGCCGCGATCCTTCATCAGCTTGCCGATGCCGGTATAGTCGCGGCCATTCTGCCCGTCATAGCCGATGCGCATGACGCCGCCGTCGGGCAGGTTCAGCCGGCCGCTGCCCTGGACCTGCAGGAAGAAGAATTCGACCGGATCGGCAGCCCAGGCGAGTTCCAGCCCCCGGCCGGCGAGCGAACCGGCGACGATCTGGCCGCGCTCGTCGAAGGGCACGAACTTGGTCCCCTGAACCTTGCCGCGGATCGTGCGGCCCTTCAGGCCGTCACTGAACAGGCCGAGGTCGACATCGATCAGGTCAGCCGGGCGGCGGTAGATCGGCACATCATAGCCGGGCTGACGCGTGCGCGATCCGGCGATCTCGGGCTCGTAATAGCCGGTGACGAAGGCCGCGCCAGTGCCGATCTGCACCGCCTCGAAGAAACGAACGAAGAATTCGCGCGCCGTCGCTTCGGGCCAGCTTGCGGCGGCGGCGCAGGCGCCGTTCCAGTCGGATCCGCGCGTGAGCCCGCTGGAGTCGGGGCGCTTCATCAGCATCGGGCAGGAGGTTATGAAGGCGCGCAGCGCGGCGCGCGTCCGCGGGCCGTCGGGGACCAGCGTATCGATCGCAGGCCCGCGCGCCAGGCCGGAGCCCCGCGCTGTCGTTCCGTCCGCTGCGGCTTCTGGCGGCAAATCGACCGGCAGGGTCGGTCGGGGCGTGGCGGGGACCGGCCGGGTCGCCGCCTCGCCCGGCCGGGCGGATGCTGGCCCGGCTGCGGTGCCCGACGGCGGAATGACGCCGCCCGCGCAGGCGGACAGCAGGAACGCGGTGGCGAGCGCAACCCCCGACCGAAACAGGCTCATGCGGCCTCGTCGGTCTCGCTGAGCTTCCAGTTGGGATCGGCGCTGCGGATGTCGCGGGTGAAGGTCCAGACGTCGTTGGTGCCGACGGCATCGGTCATGGAGCCGGCCACCACCTGGCCGGTCCCGTCGCGCGTCACCGCGGCGATGTCGGCCTCGAACCGGATCGACACCTCGGCCATGCGGCCGTCCAGTCGGGCATCCACGATCTGCGCCTTTTCGATGCGGACCAGGCGGTTGTCGAGCACATGACCCTGCGCCTCGCGATCGGCGATCGCCTGTTCGAAGGACGCGAGCACATCCTCGTCGCACAACCAGGCCAGTTCCTGCCGGTCGCCGCGCCAGAAGGCCTCCAGCACCATGCGATAGGCGCTCTTCGCGCCGTCCAGGAATTTGGGCACGTCGAAGCTGCGATCCGCAGCGATCAGCGCACGGATGCCCGCCTCGCCCGTTCCGCCGATCAATGCGTCGGACAGGCGCACGGGGTCTCCCGCCGTTTCCGACAGGGGACGCGGATGAAGCACAGCCACCTTGGCACGGTCCTCCGCCTGGCCAAGCGCGGGCTCCTGCTCGTGCCCGGTGCGCTTGCCGAGCACCGAATAGAGCCGCAGCGCCAGAAAGCCGGCGATCATGGCGAGGATGACGATCACATACACGGGCGGAAGACGTCCTTCTTTTGGGCCTTGGGCTAACGCAGGCAACATAGGCATGTTTCCGCCCAACTTCAAATGGCGCGTGGCCGACCCGCCATTGCTCTGCATTGCCGCCCCTGCTAAGCGCGCCGCTGATCATGCGGGGGCGCTCCGTCCGCCGCGACAGGGATGACAGCAAGGACAAGGTAATGGCCGAAGAAGCCGATTTTTCCGATCATGTGGTGAGCAGTGCCAATGGCGTGGACAGCGAGCCCGCCATCGCGCTCATCAGTCAGTATGTGAAGGACCTGTCCTTCGAAAATCCCAACGCTCCTGCCGTCTATCAGTGGCAGGACCAGCCCCAGATCGACGTGCAGTTCAACATTGGTGCCGAGCGCGTGACCGACGAGGTGGTCGAGGTCGCGCTGCGGATCGAGGTCAAGGCGACGACCGACAACGGCACGGCCTTCGCGGTCGAGCTGCTCTACGGCGCCATTTTCGGAATGCGCAATGTGCCCGAAGACCAGATGCAGCCCTTCATGCTGGCCGAAGCACCGCGCCTCATCTTCCCGTTCGCCCGCCGAGTGCTGGCAGACGCAGTTCGCGACGGCGGCTTCCCGCCGCTGCTGCTCGACCCGATCGACTTCGGCGCGCTCTATCTGCAGCAGGCTCAGCAGCTGCAGCAGACCGCCGGCGAGCCGGCGGGCACTGCCTGAAGTCCGTGTGTCCCCTCGCCGATCGGGCTGAGCCTGTCGAAGCCTCGTACTTCTCCGTGAGAAGTGCAGCCCTTCGACAAGCTCAGGGCGAACGGAGTTGGATCGGATGAAACTCGCCAAGGCCCTCGGCTCGGTCGGCGGACTGACCCTGGTCAGCCGCATATTGGCACTGGTGCGCGATTCGCTTGCCGCGCGCTATGTCGGCGCGGGTTTCGCGTCCGACGCATTCAACGGCGTCGCCTTCCGCCTGCCCAACATGTTCCGCGCCTTCTTCGCCGAGGGCGCCTTTTCCGCAGCGTTCGTGCCGATGTTCAACCGCAAGGCGGCGGGCGAAGGCGGGATGGCGGCGGGCTATCAGTTCGCCGAGCGCGCGCTGGCCGTGCTGCTGCCGGTGCTGATCCTGTTTACCGGGGTGCTGATCCTGGCCGCCTGGCCGATCACCTGGGCGCTCTCGGGCGGGTTCGCGCGCCAGAACCCGACGCCCGACCAGTTCGCCTTCGCGGTGATGCTGGCGCGGATCACCCTGCCCTATCTGGCGCTCATCAGCCTGGCTTCGCTGCTGGGTGGCATCCTCAATTCCCTCGACAAATTCTGGGTCAATGCGGCCGCGCCGATCCTGCTGAACGTGGCGATGATCGCTGGCCTGTGGCTGTTTCACGGCGCCAACGAATATGAAACGGCGCGGGTGCAGGCGATATCGGTGACGGTCGGCGGCGCGCTCCAGCTGCTGTGGCTGATATGGGCCTGCCGTCGCGCGGGCGTGTCGATGCGGATCAGGCGGCCTCGTCTGGACGGCGACATTCGCGCGCTGTTCCGCCTGATCCTGCCCGCCGCCGCCGGCGCCGGCGCCACCCAGATCAACCTGCTCATCTCCACCGCGCTGTCCGGCTGGCTGCTGGCCTCGGGTTCCATCACCTATATCTATTATGCCGACCGGCTGAACCAGCTGCCGCTGGGCCTCATCGGCATCGGCCTTGGCACCATATTGCTGCCGACCGTGTCGCGGATGCTGTCTTCGGGCCAGGACGAGGCGGCGATGGACACGCAGAACCGGGGCATCGAGCTGGCGCTGTTTCTGACCCTGCCCGCGACCGTTGCCTTCATCGTCGTGGCGGAGCCGATCGTGCGCGGCCTGTTCCAGTACGGGCTGTTCACGGCGGAGGACGCGCGCCGGTGCGGCTGGGCGCTGTCCGCCTTCTCGATCGGCCTGCCTGCCTATGTCCTCATCAAGGTGCTGACGCCCGGCTATTATGCGCGCGGCGACACGCGCACGCCCGTGCGTTATGCGATGCTGTCGGTGCTGATCAACATCGCCGGCAATGTCGCGCTGATCCCGCTATTGGGAGAGATGGGGCTCGGCCATGTCGGCCCGCCGCTCGCGACCGCGCTGGCCGCGAGCGTCAATATCGCGCTGCTCTATCGCACATTGGTGAAGCGCGGGCATTTCGTGCTCGACCGGCAATTGCGCCGCCGCCTGCCCCGCTTTGCCGTCGCGGCAGTGGCGATGGGGGCGGTGCTGTTCGTCAGCGAGCCGCTGCTCGACCCGTGGCTCACAGGGCGGATGCTGGAACGCTATGTCGCGCTTTGCGTGCTTGTCGGGGCGGGCGTGGCGATCTACGGGCTGGCCTGTTTCGCGACCGGCGCCTACGCACTCGCCGACCTCAAGGCATTGCTGCGCCGCCGGGGTGCGACCAACGACCAACCGAACGGATAAGAAGAATGCGCGTCCTTTCCGGCATCCAGCCGACCGGCAACCTGCACCTGGGCAATTATCTCGGCGCGATCCGCAACTGGGTGCGGATGCAGGACGAGATGGACAGCCAGTCGCAATGCTTCTTCTTTCTGGCCGACATGCATTCGATCACCGTGCATGAGAGCCGCGAGCAGCGCATCCGCAACGTGCGCGACATGGCCGCCGCGCTGGTGGCGGCCGGCATCGACCCCGACCGCAGCGTCCTGTTTAACCAGGCGCGGGTTCCCGCCCATGCGGAGCTCGCCTGGCTGCTGAACGGCACGGCGCGGATCGGCTGGCTCAACCGCATGACCCAGTTCAAGGACAAGGCGGGCAAGGACCGCGAGGGCGCGTCGGTTGGCCTGTTCGTCTATCCGGTGCTCCAGGCGGCGGACATATTGGCCTACCAGGCGACGCATGTGCCCGTCGGCGAGGACCAGAAGCAGCATCTGGAGCTGGCGCGCGACATCGCCACCAAGTTCAACACCGATTTCTTGTCCGATGTATTCACCCTGCCCGCACCGATCATCCCGAAGGAAAGCGCGCGGATCATGTCGTTGCGCGACGGCACTGCCAAAATGTCCAAGTCCGATCCCAGCGACATGAGCCGCGTCAACCTGACCGACGACGACGACGCCATCATGCAGAAGGTGAAGAAGGCCAAGAGCGATCAGGAAATGCTGCCCGAGACGGCAGCGGGCCTGGCGGGACGGCCGGAAGCGATGAACCTGATGGGCATTTATGCGACGCTCTCGGGCAAATCGCTCGACGCCGCCTGCGCCGAGTTCGCCGGCAAGGGCTTCGGTGCGCTCAAGCCGGGGCTGGGCGAGGTGCTGATCGAGACGATGCGCCCGATTCGCACCCGTTTCACGGAACTGCGCACCGACGATGCGGCGCTCGACGCTATCCTGGAGAAGGGCGCGGCCAAGGCGGCGGCGGCGGCCGAACCGACCTTGCGCGCGGCCTATGATGCGATGGGGCTGATGCGCTGACGCTCAGGGTTTTTCGGGTACAAGTTCCGCCGTCATCGTCATCCGCACCCGCTGGCGGATCGGCTTGCCTGCTGCATCGAGCATCGGCTGGAATCGCTCCGGCGCGGCGCTGCTGCAGGGGACATCGCGTGTCGTGCCGCCCATCGTGCTGCTGCAATTCGTCACGCTCCCATCTGCCTCGATGGTGAAGGTCGTCGATTCGATGCCACTCCGGAAGGTCGGCACCGCACCGTCTTCAGGCAGGCGCCACGTCAGCCGACCATTATACTCGCCGCCGATCGCCCGACCCTTGGCATCCCTACCCGGCTTGAAGCGGGCACGTTCCATGAGCAGGCGACATGCTGTTTCGTCGAGCAGGGCGACGCCGCTGCTTTCGGTGACGGTGCAGCCGGCGGGTACGCCGGCCTTATCGATCGCCAGCCGGAAGCTTACCGTACCATCCTCCTCATTTCGCATGGCCGTCGCCGGATAGTCCATATCCGTCACCCAGTCGCCCGGGCGCCCGAGCGGCGTGGGCCTGGACGGATCCGGCACGGTCGCCGCGAGCAGCAGCGGGGCGAGCGGCAGCAGCAGGGCGGGGCGGATCATGCGACATCTGTGCAACAGTCCGGGACTCTTTTCCAGTCGCCGGACGGATTATCCACCAATGTATCGTCGTTCTTGTGAGAGCGGAGATGAGCTTCTGCCTGGCCTCGCGCGTTCAATCGATGTTCAGTTGCGTTTTGCTAGCCAAGGCGCAAAGATGGTTGCCAGGCCGATGCCTGATACAGGACGAGAAAAATGACACTTTTCAACAAGTTCGGCCTACTCGCAGCGCCCATGCTGGCGCTTGCGGGCCTGTCGGGCTGCGCGACGCCGTTCAAGGCTGACGTGGCCCGGTTCCAGCAGCTGCCCGCTCCGGCGGGACAGAGCTTCACCGTCGTCGCCGACGATCCCAAACTCGCCGGCGGGCTGGAGTTCGCGCATTATGCCGATCTGGTCGCTCAGCGTCTGACCCAGACCGGCTATGTCGCCTCCAGCGATCCGGCCCGCGCGGACCTGATCGTGCGGCTCGCCTATGATGTGGACAATGGCCGCGACCGGGTGCGCTCCACTGGCCCGATCGGCCCCGATCCCTTCTACGGCGGCTGGGGCTGGAGCGGCCGCTGGGGACGTCCGTGGGGCTACGGCTTCTACGATCCCTGGCTGTTCGGCGCGGGCGGTTATGGCGAGATCACGAGCTATACTGTCTATACCAGCGACCTCAGCCTGAAGATCGACCGGTCGGCGGACAGCCGCAGGCTGTTCGAAGGCAAGGCGTCGGCCCAGTCGCTCAGCAACAAGCTGACCTATCTGGTGCCGAACCTGATCGACGTGATGTTCACCAATTTCCCCGGCCAGAACGGCGAAAGCGTGAAGATCACCCTCCCGCCCGAAAAGAAGGGCTGACCGCCCGCCTGTGCGACACGGGAAGCCGGTGACTGCTGACGGTCACCGGGCTTCCCGCACCAGCCATCGAGCGCTCAGGGCGCGCGCCGCGCCGTCAGTATGGTCACCGGCGCGTCCAGCATCTGGCCCTTCATGACGCCTTCGCCGGCCGTGGCCGATTTGGGCGCGGCCAGGATGGCCTTCACCACGTCCAGCCCCTCCACCACATGCGCAAACACGGCGAAGCCCGCATTGTCGCCGGCCGCCTCCGGGTGCGCGTCCATACCGGGCATACGACCCAGAACGACGAAGAAGTCTGCCGTGGCGCTGCCGGGCGCGTAGCGCGCCATCGACAGCGCGCCGTCGTCATGGACGAGGCCCGTGAGCGTCGTGGATTCGTGCGCGATCGGGGGAAGTATCCGCTTCGGGTCGTTCTTCGCCCCGCCCTGCAGGAAGCCATAGTCGCCCGTTCCGACGCCGCGATAGAAGCTGGTGCCGTCGAGCCGCTTCTGGTCGACATATTTCAGGAAATTGCCTGCGGTGACCGGCGCCATGGCCAGGTGCACGGCGATGACGATGCGGCCCATGCCGGTTTCGAGCGCGACGCGCGGGTCATCGTCCGGCGGGGTCTGCGCCACGGCAGGCCCGAGCGACAGGAGGGCGGCGAGGACGAGGAGGAACGTGCGAATCATCGGGCCATGATCCGTATCCAGCCGCCCCCGCGCAAGCCCGATTGGTCGTGCCCGAGACAGCGCCGGTGCCGAGCCTCTTGGCGAGGGGTCGGCGGCTTCAGCCTTCCAGCTGCCGCTGCAGCGCGCGGATATCGGCGTCGAGGTCCGGGTTAGCCTCGCGCAGGGCCTCGATCGTGCGGATCGCGTGGATCACTGTCGAATGGTCGCGGCCGCCGAAGATGCGGCCGATCTCCGGCAGCGACCGGGGCGTCATCTTCTTGGCAAGGTACATGGCGACCTGCCGGGGCCTAGCCACCGCGCGGGCGCGGCGCTTGGAGCGCATCTCCGAGGCGTCGATGCGATAATGGGCGGCGCAGGCCTTCTGGATCTCGTCCACCGTGATCCGCCGCGCGCTGGCCCGCACCGCATCGGCCAGCATCGCCTGGGCGAAATCGAGGTCGATCGAGCGGCCGGTCAGCTGGCCATAGGCGATCAGCTTGTTAAAGGCCCCTTCCAGCTCGCGAATGTTGGAACGGACCGAACGCGCCAGGAAATCAATGACCAGATCGGGCACCAGCGGATCGCCTGCGGTCGCCCGCTTGGCCTCCAGGATGGCAAGGCGCAGTTCGACCGCCGCCGGCCGGATATCGGCGACCAGGCCGCCGGCAAGCCGCGACAGGATGCGTGGATCGATCGCATCCAGCGCCTGCGGCGCGCGGTCGGCGGTCACGGCGATACGGGCGCCCGAATCAATCAGGTCGTTGATCGTGTGGAGGAACTCCTCCTGCGTCGGCCCCTTGCCCGCGATGAACTGAATATCGTCGATCAGCAGAAGCCGTGCGGCGCGCAGCCGGCCCTTGAAGCTCATCATGTCGTTCGCGCGGATGGCCTGGACGAATTCCATCATAAAGCGCTCGGCCGACATGTAGAGAACCGGGGCGCACGGCGAATGGGCCGAAAATTCCGCCGCGATGGCATGGAGCAGATGCGTCTTGCCCTGTCCCGTGCCTCCATGGATGAAGAGCGGGCAGAAGCGCGGCTGCTGCGGCGCGGCCAGCGACCTGGCGGCCGAGGCGGCCAACTGGTTGCTTTCACCCGTCACGAAGGCGTCGAAGCGGTGACGCGGTATGAAATTGGACTGGATCGCCGGAGCGGCCTCCCCAACGGGAGCCACCGCTTCCATCGGGCTGTCGACGGCAATCTCCAGCGTGCGAAGGCCCACCAGGTCGGGGCCGCGTCGGAGGCGCACTTCGCGCACACCGACCTCGGCGGCGCGCCATGCCATGCGAATCCGGTCACCGAACTGGCCAGACACGAAATTGGCCACGAAATCGGAGCTGAACAATATGTCGAGGCTTTGCGAATCGATGCAATAGTCGCCCAGCCTGGCGCCGCGCAGCCACTGATCGAACATGCGCGCGCCAATGTCCCGGCGCAGGCCGGCGCGGATCATCGTCCAGGTGGCGTCCAGCGCCTGCACACTGGATCCCACACTCCCCTCCACCGCAGCCGATCGTGCCGAATCCTGCATAGCCTCGCCTAACCCCACCGCCGGTCCGGATTTACCGGACACAAAAATACCCGATCGGAAAACGCCCCCGCGCTCCCGATACGCCTTGTCAACAAAGCCAAGTGACGGCTCTCGACGAGTGATTCGTCGGCCACCGGAGAGGCAAATTAGGCGGGGCGGCGGAGGGGGATCAAGGCCGGTCCCGGTCAAATAAGTGAAATAAACTCATTGACTCGGCAAACTCACGGAAATCGAAAGACAATCAATTAGATTGATATTTATCAATATGTTAATTGGATCAATTTGTGCTGCAGCGCG
>JBEVME010000056.1:0-2931 GCA_040508785.1 Sphingobium sp. | reverse complement strand
CGACCCAGTCGCCCTCCTCCAGATAGGCGATCTTCTGGGTCAGCGGCGCAAGGGCCAGCGCATCGGACCCCAGATAAGTCTCGCCATCCTCGCCATAGCCGACGACCAGCGGCGAACCCAGCCGCGCCCCGATCAGCAGGTCGGGATATTGGCGGAACAGGATCGACAGCGCGAAGGCGCCGTGCAGGCGCGGCAGCACGGCCTTGACCGCATCCTCCGGCACAGCGCCGCCCTCTATGGCCTCGCTCACCAGATGTGCGACGACCTCCGTGTCGGTCTCGCTGGTGAAGATGCGGCCGCGCGCCTGCAACTCCTCGCGCAGCGGCTTGAAATTCTCGATGATGCCATTGTGGACCAGCGCCACCTCGTCCGTGGCATGGGGGTGGGCGTTGTTCGTGGTCGGCGCGCCATGCGTGGCCCACCGGGTGTGCGCGATGCCGATGCTGCCCGGCAGCGGGTGCGAGGCCAGTTCCTTGCCCAGATTGACCAGCTTGCCCTCGGCCCGGCGGCGTTCGATAGCCCCATTGTACAGGGTTGCGATGCCTGCCGAATCATAGCCGCGATATTCCAGCCGCTTCAACCCGTCGAGCAGCCGGTCCGCCACATCCGCATGGCCAACAATTCCGATAATTCCGCACATATGGTCCGTCCTGTGCCCGTCAGTGCGGGAATTTGCTGTCGACAAAAATCCGGGTGAATTCGGCAGGGTCCGGATCATGCCCCTGCTCGGCGATGAACCGCGCGGTGCCCGCCTCCCACACCTGCCGAACCGCGTCCTGCATGCCTTCGGCAAAGTCCATACGGTGTTCGACAATCTGACGCCAGTCGCCCACCGCGCCGAAAACTTCGCGGAATTTCGGCTCCAGCGCGGTAAGCTGCGCGTCCTGTGCCGGGTCCAGATGACCGATGGCATCCATGATGTAGCAGTCGAGCAGTCGCAGGAACGGCTTGCCCTCGTAACGGTCGGTCATTTCGCGACCTTGCGCGACTGCATCAGCGCACGGAAATGAGTGGCCCAGCCCGGCTTTTCGACCTGCGGCGGTCGCACCAGTACCAGAGCATCGGCGGCGACATCGGTCGTCACCGTGCTGCCCGCCGCCACGATGGCGCCCGCACCGATCGTCACCGGCGCCACCAGAGCGCTGTTGGACCCGATGAAGGCGCCCGCGCCAATTTCCGTCCGTGACTTGTTGAAACCGTCATAGTTGCAAGTGATCGTGCCCGCGCCGATATTGGCGCCCTCGCCCACGCTCGCGTCGCCGATATAGCTGAGGTGGTTGGCCTTCGCGCCCTTTGCCAGCGTCGATTTCTTGACCTCCACGAAATTGCCGACCCTGGCCCCTTCGCCGATATCCGCGCCGGGGCGCAGCCGGGCATAGGGACCGATGTCGGCGTCGGCACGGACCGTCGCGCCCTCCAGATGGGAAAAGGCGTGAATAATCGCGCCTTCGGCCACCGTCACGCCGGGACCGAACACCACATTCGGCTCCACCGTCACGTCGCGCGCCAGCACCGTATCGTGGGAAAAGAACACCGTCTCCGGCGCGATCAGAGTCACGCCTGCCAGCATCGCCTCCTCCCGCCGCCGGTCCTGCCATGCCCGCTCCAGCGCGGCCAGTTCCACGCGGCTGTTGACTCCCGCCACCTCTATGGCGTCCGTCTCGATCACCGCGCTCTGCCCGCCGGGCAGCATCACGATGTCCGGGAGATAATATTCGCCCGCCGCATTGTCGTTGCCGATCATGTCGAGGAGCACGAACAGTTCCGCCGCGTGCACCGCCATCAGGCCGCTGTTGCAAAGGGTGATGGCGCGCTCTTCGGGCGAGGCGTCCTTATATTCCACCATCTTGCCGATCACGCCCTGCCCGTCCGCGACGATACGGCCATAGGCGCCCGCCTCCTCCGGCCGGAAGCCCAGGACCACGGCGCGCGGCTCGTCCGGGCGGTTCAGCCGCTCCAGCATCGCGTGCATCGTCTCCGCGCGCACCAACGGCACGTCGCCATAGAGGATCAGCACGTCGCCCGCGAAACCGTACAACGCCGCCTTCGCCTGCGCCACCGCATGCCCAGTGCCCAACTGCTCCGCCTGCACGGCGACATCGACGCCGCGCCCGGCCACGGCCTTCTCCACCTGCTCCCGGCCCGAGCCCACGACGACGACGGTCTTTTGCGGCTGGAGCGCCTGTGTCGCGGCCAGCAGGTGCAGCAGCATGGGCCGCCCGGCAATGGGGTGCAGCACCTTGTGCAGGCCCGACTTCATGCGCGTGCCCTGCCCGGCGGCGAGGATGACGATGGCGACAGGACGTTCGGGTCGACTGTTATTCACGGCTGGTCCTTGCGATGCTCTCGGTTCGTTCGCCGTCTCTGCCATGTTTAGGTTGCCACTTCCACACCCTCGCGGCATGGCGCGGGCCATGTCCGACACGTCCCCCGACAGCCCCCTTCCGCCTCGCCCCTTCGACCTGATTGGCTTCGATCTGGATGGGACGCTGCTCGACACCAGTGGCGACCTTGCCGAGGCGCTAAACCATGCGCTGGACACTATCGGGCGCGGCCCCTTTTCGGTGCGGGCGGTGCGGCGCATGATCGGTCGCGGCGCGAAGGTGATGCTCAGGCGCGCGCTCGACGTCACGGGCGAGGCGACACCGGAACTGGTCGAGCGGCTTTTCCCCGTCCTGCTCGACCATTATGCCGCGAACATCGCCGTTCACAGTCGCCCCTATCCGGGCGTATTGGCTGCTCTGGAGGCTCTCGCCGCGCGCGGCTATCGCCTGGCCGTGTGCACAAACAAGATCGAACGGCTGGCCCGGCAGGTGTTGGAGGCGACAGGCATCGCGCGGCATTTCTGCGTCATCGTCGGCGGCGACACGGTGGCGACGATGAAGCCAGACCCGGCGCCGCTGCTGGCCATGATCGAACAGGCAGGCGGCG
>JBEVME010000033.1:0-6049 GCA_040508785.1 Sphingobium sp. | reverse complement strand
CCCCACCCCAACCCCTCCCCTAAAGAGGAGGGGCTTCAGAAAGGCAAAGTCGCTCTCACCGTTCTGCCGCTCGACCATGGCTTTTCCGCGCCCGACGTCGCCGTCCTCACCGAACAGGATATGCTGGGCGACCGCCTCGTCAGGCGCGCCAAGCGCAAGAAGAGCGCCGACGCCTTTCTTGCCGAACTCGCCACCCTCTCGCCCGGCGACCTCGTCGTCCATATGGACCATGGCATCGGCCGCTATGAGGGGCTGACCCAGATCCCCGTCAGCAAGACCGCGCATGACTGCGTTGCGGTCAGCTATGCCGGTGGCGACAAGCTGTATGTGCCGGTCGAGAATCTGGAGGTCCTCTCCCGCTACGGCTCCGACAATGACGGCGTGAGCCTGGACAAGCTAGGCGGCGAGGCATGGCAGCGGCGCAAGGCGAAGATGAAGGAGCGCATCCGCGAGATCGCGGGCGAGCTGCTCAAGACCGCCGCCGTCCGCGCGCTCCGCACCGCGACCGTCGCGGAACCGGACGCGGCCGGCTATCCCAGCTTCGTCGATCGCTTCCCCTATCAGGAGACCGACGATCAGGACCGCGCCATCGGCGACGTGATCGAGGATCTGGCCGCCGGCAAGCCCATGGACCGTCTCGTCTGCGGCGACGTGGGTTTCGGCAAGACCGAGGTTGCGTTGCGCGCCGCGTTCGTCGCCGCGATGGCCGGGATGCAGGTCGTGGTCATCTGCCCGACAACCCTGCTCGCGCGCCAGCATTTCATGAACTTCGAGGAGCGTTTTCGCGGCTTCCCGGTCAATATCGGCCGCCTTTCCCGCCTGGTCCCGGCGTCCGAGGCCAAGGCGGTCAAGGAAGGGTTGGCCAATGGCACGGTCGATATCGTCGTCGGCACCCATGCGCTGCTCACCAAGGGGATTGAGTTCAAGCGGCTCGGGCTCGTCATCGTCGACGAGGAGCAACGGTTCGGCGTCACCCACAAGGAACGCCTCAAGCAGCTCAAGACCGACGTTCACGTCCTGACGCTGACGGCCACGCCTATCCCCCGCACGCTGCAGATGGCGATGTCGGGCCTGCGCGAGCTGTCAGTCATCCAGACGCCGCCGGTCGATCGGCTGGCGGTGCGCACTTATGTCATGCCCTGGGATGGCGTCGTCATCCGCGAGGCGCTGCTGCGCGAACATTATCGCGGCGGACAGAGCTTCTTCGTCGTCCCGCGCATTTCCGACCTGGCCGAGATTGAGGAGTTCCTGCTGAACGAAGTGCCCGAGGTTCGATCGGTCGTCGCCCATGGCCAGATGAGCCCGACCGAGGTCGAGGACCGCATGTCCGCCTTCTACGACAAGCGCTACGACGTGCTGCTGTCAACGACGATCGTGGAATCGGGCCTCGATATCCCGAGCGCCAATACGCTCATCATTCACCGCGCCGACCGCTTCGGCCTTGCCCAGCTCTACCAGCTGCGCGGCCGGGTCGGACGATCCAAGACCCGCGCCTATGCCTATATGACAACGCCGGCCAACCGCGTGATTACCGAAACGGCGGAAAAGCGGTTGAAGGTGCTGTCGGACCTCGACACGCTGGGCGCCGGCTTCCAGCTTGCCAGCCATGATCTCGACATTCGCGGCGCCGGCAACCTCGTCGGCGACGAGCAGTCGGGGCATATTCGTGAAGTCGGCTTCGAACTGTACCAGTCGATGCTGGAGGACGCGATCCTGGAGGCCAAGGCCGGCGGGGCCGGCCTTGAAAAGTCGCGAGAAAGCTTCTCGCCCCAGATCAGCGTCGACGCGCCGATCATGATCCCGGACGATTATGTGCCGGACCTCGACCTGCGGATGGGGCTCTACCGTCGCCTCAACGAGGTGGAGGACCGACAGGGGCTAGAGTCGTTCGCTGCCGAACTCATCGACCGTTTCGGCAAGCTGCCCGCGCCGACCCAGAACCTGCTCAAGATCATCGAGATCAAGCAGAATTGCGTTACCGCGAATATCGCCAAGATCGACGTGGGTCCCAAGGGGGCGCTCGTCAGCTTCTTTGAGGATCGCGCGCCCAACCCCGCCGGCCTCGTCAGCTACATCCAGCGGCTGGACGGCATCGCCCGCCTGCGCCCCGACAGCAAGATCGTGGTCAACCGCAACTGGCCCGACCCGGCGGCGCGGCTGAACGGCGCGCTGCAGCTGTCGAAGGGGCTGGCCAAGGCGGCGGGATGAGACGCGCGCTTGCTGTGGTCGCCGCGGAGCCCTAGGCTGGGGCGAAGCGGAGGGACAGTGCCATGCCGATCGAAATCACCATCCTTGCCTGGGGCATGATCCTGCTGCTGGTTCACATCTTCGCAGCGGCGCAGGCCAAGACGAAGCAATATGGCCCCAAATGGAATATGGGCGCGCGCGACGAACAGCTGCCGCCGATGAACCCCGTGGCCGGAAGGCTGACGCGCGCGCAGGCCAATTTCCAGGAGTCGCTGCCGATCGCCATCGTCGCGCTGGTCGGCGTGGTCGTCGCTGGCAGGACGAGCGAATGGACGGCGCTGGGCGGCTGGATATGGCTCGGCGCGCGCTGCGCCTACCTGCCGGTCTATGGCCTTGGCATTCCGATGCTGCGCACGCTGATCTTCCTTGTCAGCCTGGTTGGCCTTGGCCTGGTGCTGTTTCCGCTGCTCGGCGTCTGATCTCTCAGCCGTTTCCCACCAGCCGGACCAGGTCGTCGGACGACACGCCCGCCGATCGCAGGAAACCCTGATAATAGTCACAGCCCTCGCGCGTCAGCAGGTCCAGCTGATGCTCTGTCTCCACCCCCTCCGCGATGACGCTGAGGCCCAGCGACTTGGCCATGTGGATCACGCCGCGCACGATGATCCGGTCGCGGGTAGATCCGGCGATGTCCTGCGCCAGCCCGCTGTCGATCTTGAGATAATCGAGCGGCAGATTCTTGAGGTAGGCGAGGCTGGAATAGCCAGTGCCGAAATCGTCGATGGCCACCCGCAGTCCGGCCGCCCGTAGAGCTCCGAGCAGCTGCGCCGCGGCCTCCGCATCCTCCATCAGCCCGCTTTCGGTGATCTCCACCGTCAGCCGCGCGCGCGGGAAGCCGCTGCGATCGACCAGCGCCAGGAAATCGGCGAGGAAACCCGGCCGGGCGAGATCGGCGGCGGTGACGTTGATCGACAGGCGCAGCGCGACCAGCGCGGCGGGCCAGGCGGCGGCCTGACGAAGCGCTTCTGCCTGGATATGGGTCGAAAGCGGAACCATGTAATCGGAGCGTTCGGCGGTCGCGAACAATATGCCGGCGGCGAGTGGACCATATTGCGGATGGTGCCAGCGCGCGAGTGCTTCCACGCCGCTGACCTGCAACTCCCCCACCGGATATTGCGGCTGAAACACGATGCCGATCTCGCCGCGATCGAGCGCCAGCCGCAGGTCGGTTTCCAACTGATCGGGATCGACTTGGCGACTGCGCTTTTCGGCTGACAGGATGCGTATGCCCTCGCCGCCCGCCCGCCGGGCATCGGCCAGCGCGGTGCCGGCCCGGCGGACCAGCCTTGCCGAATCGTCGTCGCTGCGCGCCTGGGCGATGCCGCAGCGCGCTGTCAGCCGGATAAGGTGGTCGCCCGCAGCGAAGGGCCGGCCGATCGCGCCGATGATCTGCCGGGCGAGGAACGTCGCGCGCTCGCCCGTGGCCTCATCACCGGTCAGCCCCACCAGAAATTCGGTTCCGGCGATCCGCGCGACGATCGCCTCGCTGGCGAGGCCGAAGACGAGCCGTTCGATCCGGCGGGCGATCCGCCCCAGCAGCGCGTCTCCGACGACCTGCCCGTAGGCCGCATTCATGCGATCGAACTGGCCGATCGAAAGGAGCAGCAAGGTCCTGGGCTGCTCCATCCGCTGGTCGAGCCAATCGAGCGCTGCCTGCCGGGACCGAAGCCCGGTCAGGAAATCGCGCGGCGCGCCGTCACGGTCCGGCACGTCCCCCAGCAATTCGACATCGGCGGCGATGACGGGCGGCTCCGACCGCACATGATGCACCAGCCGGTCGTCTGCACGGCCCGGCACCCCATGAGCGAAACTGTCGGGCCGGCCCCGGCGCGCCATGTTGCGCAGTGCGATCATTACCGCCTTGCGGTCGGCGCGCGACAGGCGCAGCAGCAGTTGAAGGGGCGACCAGTCGTTGCCGGGCAGCCCGAGTTCGCGCGCAAGCCCGTCGCTCAGGCGCACCCGTCCCTCGTGCTCGTCCATCGTCCAGTAGAGCGCGTCGCCGCGCCGGATGCGCTGCACCCTCTCGACATGCGCGGCGCCCCCGCCCAGCCGCTCGATCAGCTTGCGCGCGGAAGCGAAGGTGGCGCGCAGGGCCGGTGCGGATGGCGGCCCTGAGAGAAAATGGGTGGCTCCGGCGCCGATGATGGCAGGTACGCCATCCAGCGCGTCGGGATCGACCAGGACGATCAGCGCGCCGCCACCGGCCGCCACCGCCTGGCCGAGCGGCGCGACCAGCGCATCGGGCGACGCGCCCCCGCGCAGATCGACGAGCGCGATGTCGGCTTCGCTGTGGAGGTAGCGCTGCGCAGCGTCGTCGGCGCGGCGCGCGCCGATCACCCGCCAACCGAGCGCGCGCGCGATATTGCCCAGGCCGTCGCGATCGTCGGGCGACAGGATGAACACGGCATCAGCGCCCGCAGGCGCGCCATCCGCGCTGTCATCCTCTGTCACCTGTCCGTGCATGTCTTGTCCATTGCAGGCCACATAGCAGGCCACATAGCAGGCATCGGTTACCGACCTCTTCCCGGCGCCGCAACCAGCCGCTTGCGCGGGCAAGGTCCATGGCCTAGCTAAAACCGATGGCGAAGACCGAACTCGCGCGCGCCCCGATGATCGACGGCCTTGGCCGGCGGATCAGCTATGTCCGCCTCTCCGTAACCGATCGCTGCGATCTGCGCTGCCGCTATTGCATGTCGGAACGGATGAAATTCCTGCCGCGCGACGCGATCCTGACTCTGGAAGAAATGGCCCTGCTGGCGGACATGTTCGTTGCGCGCGGAGTCACGAAGATCCGCCTGACCGGCGGCGAGCCGCTGGTGCGGCGAGATATCATGGACCTGGTGCGCCGGATCGGCCGCCATCTGGGCAGCGGCCTGGAAGAGCTCACGCTCACCACTAACGGCACGCGGCTGGCGGAGTACGCGCAGGGCCTTTTCGACGCGGGCGTGCGGCGGATCAATGTCAGCCTGGACAGCCGCGATCCCGACAGGTTCGCCAATATAACCCGCGGCGGCGACATAGGTCGCGTGTTCGCCGGGCTCGACGCCGCGCGCGACGCCGGCCTCGCGGTCAAGATCAACATGGTCGCGCTCAAGGGGCTGAACGAGGATGAAATCCTTGCCATGCTGGACTGGTGCGGCACGCAGGGGTTCGACCTGACGCTGATCGAGACGATGCCGCTGGGCGAAACCGGCGAGGATCGCACCGATCATTATCTGCCGCTGACCGTGGTAAAGGAGCGTATGGAGGCGGTCCACGCACTAACCCCCGTCAGCCTGCGCACCGGCGGTCCTGCTCGCTATCATTCGGTAGCGGGGATGACGTCCCGCCTCGGCCTCATCACGCCGCTGACACATAATTTCTGCAGCGACTGCAACCGGCTGCGCATGACCTGCGAAGGACGCATTTACATGTGCCTGGGGCATGAGGATCATGTCGACCTGAAGGCTGCGCTGCGCGACGGTGGCATGGAGGCGGTGGCGCCGCTGATCGATCGCGCGCTGCGGTTGAAGCCCGCCCGGCACGATTTCCGCATCGGCCGCGATCTGGTCGCCGGCCCCGCCCGCTATATGAGTGCCACGGGCGGATGAACCCCTGGCCGAAGCGGGCGCTCGTCGCGTCCCCGACCCAGGCAGCCCGCGCCGCCGAGGAGAGGCTGCGCGGGGCGTATGACTTCACCAGCCTGGCGGATGCGGACATGGTCATCGCGCTGGGAGGCGACGGGTTCATGCTCCAGACGCTTCATTCGATGCTGGAGGCGCACCGCATTCTGCCCATATTCGGCATGAATCTGGGCACGGTC
>JBEVME010000023.1:0-13676 GCA_040508785.1 Sphingobium sp. | reverse complement strand
GCCAAGCGCAAGGTGGTCGTGCGTCGCAAAGCCACCGCCCCGGCCGTGCGCACCGCGACGACCGAAACCACGACGACGACTGTCACCAACCGCTAAGGATAAGTCAGGGCGCGGCCGGCAAGCCGCGCCCCGCTATTGCAACGCTGTGCGAAACGCCGACAGGCGGTCGGCCGCTTCGTCCAGCACATCGTCGCTCTTGCAGAAGCAGAGCCGCACGAGATGGGTAATGGCCGCATCCGGATAGAAAGCGGAGATGGGGATTGCGACGACGCCCGCTTCCTGCGGGATGCGCGCGCAGAAGGTGACATCGTCAAGGACGACCCCGGAAGCCGCGAGGTCAAGGGTGACGAACCAGGTCGCGCTGCCCGGCAGCAGCACATAGCCCCCTGCCCGAAGACGACCGACCAGACGGTCGCGCGACCGCTGCGCATCCGCCTTTTGCTGGTCGAACCATGCCGCGGGCCGCCCAAGTCCTTCGGCCACGGCCCATTGCAGATTAGGCGGCGTGGTGAAGGTCAGGAACTGGTGCGCCCGCGCCAGTAGCGTCGCGATCGGGGGCGACGCGCACATCCAGCCCACTTTCCAGCCGGTGAGGGCAAAGATCTTGCCGGCGGAACCGATCTTGACCGTGCGGTCCCGCATCCCCGGCAGCGCGATGAGCGGGCGGTGAACGGCTCCGTCGAAGGTCACCTGTTCCCAAACCTCGTCGCAGATCGCGATCAGATTATGCATGACGCAATGGCGGGCGAGGAACGCGAGGTCCGTGTCCGGCAGCACCGCGCCCGTCGGGTTGACGGGGTTGTTGAGCAGCAGGAAGCGGGTGCGACCTGACGTCGCCGCCGCCAGCATCTCCGCCGTGATGCGCCAGTCGGGCGGGCTCAGCCGGATCACCCTGGCGATCCCACCTGCCCGCTCGATCAACGGCAGGTAGGCGTCGTAGAGCGGCGCCAGCAGCAGCACCTCATCACCCGGCCGGACGAGCGCGAGCAGGCTGGCGGCGATCGCCTCGGTCGCGCCGGAGGTGACGATCACCTCTGCAGGGGTCAAGTCCAGCCCCTGATGCGCCGCATAATGGGCGGCCACCGCCGCGCGCAGTTCGGGCAGGCCGGCCATGGGCGGATATTGGTTGGATCGGGTCAGCAGCGCATCGGCGGCCGCGCGCAGGATATCGGGATCACCCGGCGCGTCCGGGAAGCCCTGCCCCAGGTTGATCGCGCCGGTCTCCCGCGCCAACGCGGACATTTTTTCGAAGATGGTGGTCGGCATGTCCCGGTAGACGGGATTGCCGAGATCGCCGCCGGGATCAGCCAGGGCCGCCTCCTTCACCGCCAATGTCCTTGACCGTTTCCATCGCCACGAATGTCGACGTGCTGGCGACATGGGGCAAGCTCGAAATCTTCTCCCCCAGCACCGCGCGGTAGCGGCGGATGTCGGCGGTGCGGACCTTGAGCAGATAGTCGAAGCTGCTGGCGATCATGTGGCACTCCTCGATCTCGGGAATCCGCAGCACGGCGGCGTTGAATTCGCCGAGCGCGCGCTCGCGCGTGTCGCTGAGCTTCACTTCCGCGAAGGCGACATGATCCAGCCCGAGGCTGGCGGCATCCACCACCGCGCGAAAGCCGCGAATGACGCCCTTGTCGATCAATCGCCGCAATCGCACCTGGCACGGCGTCTTGGACAGGCCGACCCGCTGGGCCAGATCGGTCACGGTGATGCGCCCGTCATCCTGCAGGACAGCGATGATACGGCGATCGAAATCATCCAGATCGACCGGATTGGCTGGCTTGCGCATAATCATTGCCTATCGAAACGACCAAAATAGGTCAATATGATCGATCCTATCGTCGCAATAGGTCGGATCGCCCATCCTAAATCCGATATCATCTGGACATGGACAACCCGCCTTTCGCCGCCTTCGCCCCGCCTATCCGCGCCCAGTCGCCGTTGCGGGACGCGATCACCGCCGCCTATCGCCGCGAAGAGGCGCAGGCGCTCGCACCGCTGATCGACGCTGCAACCCTCGATCGCGCCACCGGCGCCGCCGTCCGCGAGACCGCCCGCACACTCGTCACCGCCCTGCGCGCCGCGCCGCGCCGGTCGGGCGTTGAGGCGCTGGTGCAGGAATATGCGCTGTCCAGCCAGGAAGGCGTCGCGCTGATGTGCCTTGCCGAAGCGCTGCTGCGCATTCCCGACGATGCGACCCGCGACGCGCTGATCCGTGACAAGGTGGCGGACGGCGACTGGAGCGCGCATCTGGGCGGGGGCAAATCGCTGTTCGTCAATGCGGCGACCTGGGGGCTGGTGGTCACAGGCAAGCTGGTCGCCAGCGTCGACGATCGCGGACTGGGCGCCGCACTGGCGCGGCTGGTGTCACGCGCGGGCGAGCCGGTCATCCGGCGCGGCGTCGATATCGCGATGCGGATGATGGGCGAGCAGTTCGTCACCGGAGAGACCATCGGCGAGGCGCTGAAGCGCGCGCAGGCCATGGAGGCGCGCGGTTTTCGCTACAGCTACGACATGCTGGGCGAGGCGGCGACGACGGCGGCCGATGCGAACCGCTATTATCGCGACTATGAAACCGCGATCCACGCGATCGGCCGGGCATCAGCCGGGCGCGGCATCCATGCGGGACCGGGCATTTCGATCAAGCTGTCGGCGCTCCATCCGCGCTATGCCCGGTCGCAGGCCGGCCGCGTGATGGGCGAACTGCTGCCACGCGTGAAGCAACTGGCGCTGCTGTCGCGGTCCTACGACATCGGCTTCAACATCGATGCGGAGGAGGCCGACCGGCTGGAGCTGTCGCTCGACCTGCTGGAAAGCCTGGCGCTCGACCCCGATCTGGCCGGCTGGAACGGTCTCGGCTTCGTGGTGCAGGCCTATGGCAAGCGCTGCCCCTTCGTCATCGACTGGATCGTCGACCTCGCCCGCCGCGCCAATCGGCGGATCATGGTGCGGCTGGTCAAGGGCGCCTATTGGGATGCGGAGATCAAGCGCGCGCAGGTGGACGGACTGGCCGGCTTCCCCGTCTACACGCGCAAGGTCCATACCGACATTGCCTATATCGCCTGCGCCAAACAGCTGCTGGCCGCGCCGGACGCCGTGTTTCCCCAATTCGCCACGCATAATGCGCAGACGCTGGCGACTATCTATCATCTTGCGGGGCCGGATTACCGCCCCGGCCAATATGAGTTCCAGTGCCTGCACGGCATGGGCGAGCCGCTGTACGAGCAGGTCGTCGGCGAGGACCGGCTGGACCGCCCGTGCCGCATCTATGCGCCGGTCGGCACGCATGAGACGCTGCTCGCCTATCTGGTGCGGCGGCTGCTGGAAAATGGCGCCAATTCCTCTTTCGTCAACCGCATCGCCGACCCGGCCGTGCCGATCGAGGCGATGATCGCCGATCCGGTGGACGTCGCCCGTGCCATGTCCCGCCCCGGCGCGCAGCATGACCTGATCGCCGCGCCCGCCGCGCTTTACCCGGACCGGCGCAATTCGGACGGCATCGACCTTAGCGACGAGACGGCGCTGGCGGAGCTGACCGGGGCGCTGAAGGACAGCGCGGCGATGGACTGGCACGCGGCGGCGGCGGATGGCTTGGGCACGGCGCGGGCCGTGCTGAACCCGGCGGACCATCGCGATGTCGTCGGCACGGTGCTCGACGCCTCGCCCGAAGAGGCGCGTGCGGCCGTGGCGCGAGCAGCCGCGAGCGACTGGGGCACGACGCCCGTGGCCGAGCGCGCCGCGATGCTCGAGCGCGCCGCCGATGCGATGCAGGCGCACATGCCGATCCTGCTGGGCCTGATCATACGGGAAGCCGGTAAATCCGTCCCCAACGCCATATCCGAGGTGCGCGAAGCGATCGACTTCCTGCGCTATTATGCGGCGCAAGCGCGCGAGACGTTCGGGGCGGATCAGACGCCGGTCGGCCCCGTGGTCTGCATCAGCCCCTGGAACTTCCCGCTGGCGATCTTTACCGGCCAGGTCGCTGCCGCGCTGGTAGCCGGCAATGCCGTGCTGGCCAAGCCCGCCGAGGAGACGCCGCTGATCGCCGCCGAGGCCGTGCGTCTGCTGCACGCGGCGGGCGTGCCGGCCGAAGCGTTGCAGCTTATCCTCGGCGACGGCGCGATAGGCGCGGCGCTGGTCGCGACGCCGGAGACTGCGGCGGTAATGTTCACCGGATCGACCGACGTCGCGCGGCTGATCCAGCGCAAGCTCGCGAACCGGCTGTCGCCATCGCACAAGCCGATCCCCCTGATCGCCGAGACCGGCGGGCAGAACGCGATGATCGTGGACAGCTCCGCTCTGGCCGAGCAGGTGGTGGGAGACGTCATCGCCTCCGCCTTCGACAGTGCGGGCCAGCGCTGTTCGGCCCTGCGCATCCTGTGCCTGCAGGAGGATATCGCCGATCGCACGCTGGCGATGCTGAAGGGCGCGCTCGGGGAACTGCGCATCGGCCGGACGGATAGGCTGGCGGTCGATATCGGCCCGGTCATCACCGCCGAAGCGAAGGCGACCATCGAAGAGCACATCGAAGTGATGCGCGCGCGCGGCCATCGCGTCGCGCAGCAGCCGCTGCCGGCAGAGGCTGCGCATGGCACCTTCGTACCGCCCACGATCATCGAGATCGACGCCGTCGCCGATGTCGAGCGCGAGATATTCGGGCCGGTGCTGCATGTCCTGCGCTTCCGGCGCGATAGGCTGGGCGAGCTTATCGATGCGATCAACGCCACCGGCTATGGCCTGACCTTCGGGCTGCACACGCGGCTGGACGAGACCGTCGCGCATGTGACTGCGCGGGTGAAGGCCGGCAATCTCTACGTCAACCGCAACGTCATCGGCGCGATCGTTGGAGTGCAGCCCTTTGGCGGCCGGGGGCTTTCCGGGACCGGCCCCAAGGCAGGCGGACCGCTCTACCTCGGCCGGCTCGTCACAATGCCGCCGATCTTCGCGCCGCGCGCGCCGGATCTCGATACGCCGCTCGCCGATTTCGCCGACTGGCTGGACCGACACGGCGACGGCGCAAACGCTGCCATCGCGCGCCGCTATGGCGAGGCGTCGGCGCTGGGCGTCGTGCTGTCGCTGCCGGGGCCGGTCGGCGAGCGCAATCTCTATGCGCTGCATCCGCGCGGCCTGATCATGATGCGGCCGACGACGCAGGATGGGCTCATGGCGCAGATGGCGGCGATCCTGGCGACCGGCAACCGGGGCGTCGTGGAGGGCATGGCATTGCCGGCCGATCTGCCGCCGGCGGTCGCCGCCGCCTTCGCAACGGGAGCGGACGGCCCCTTTTCCGCTGCCCTGGTGGAGGGCGACGACGCGCATGTGCGCGCGGGCGTCGCCGCCGTCGCGGCGATGCCCGGCCCCATTGTTCCCGTTCACGCGGCCGACGCGAAGGCCCCCCTCCCCTACCCCTGCGCCTGGCTGCTGGAGGAGGTATCGACATCGATCAACACTACAGCGGCGGGCGGCAATGCGAGCCTGATGATGATCGGTTGATCCGGCTGGCGTCGTCGCGCCTGACAGGAGGGCAACTGCCCCCTTGGCAAGGCGCGCGCGACCGGACATGACATGTCCATGCCGACAGATATCGATATCGCCCGCGCCGCCACGTTGCTGCCGATCGCCCGCGTCGCCGAACGGGCCGGCATCGCCGCCGACGGGATAGACCCCTATGGCCGGTTCAAGGCGAAGCTGTCGGCGGAGACCACGGCGGCATTGTCCGCGCAGCCGCCCGGCAAGCTGATTCTGGTGACCGCCGTCAACCCCACTCCGGCGGGCGAGGGCAAGACCACGACCTCGGTGGGACTGGCCGACGGCTTGGCGCGAACCGGCAGGAAGATGATGCTGTGCCTGCGCGAGCCATCGCTCGGCCCCTGTTTTGGCATGAAGGGCGGGGCAGCGGGCGGCGGCCATGCCCAGGTGGTGCCGATGGAGGATATAAATCTGCACTTCACCGGCGATTTCCATGCCATCACCAGCGCCCACAATCTGCTCGCCGCGCTGGTCGACAACCATATCTACTGGGGAAACAGCCAGAAGATCGACACGCGCCGTGTGACATGGCGCCGGGTGATGGACATGAACGACCGGGCGCTGCGCCAGGCGGTCGTGTCGCTGGGCGGCGCGAAGAATGGCTATCCCCGCGAATCCGGCTTCGACATCACCGTCGCGTCCGAGGTGATGGCGATCTTCTGCCTCGCCACCGACCTGGACGACCTGCAGCAGCGGCTGGGTAACATCATCGTCGCGCAGCGGAGCGACCGTTCGCCGGTCACGGCGCGCGACCTCAAGGCGGACGGGGCGATGACGGTTTTGCTGCGTGACGCGTTTCAGCCCAACCTCGTCCAGACGCTGGAGAATAATCCGGCGCTGCTGCATGGCGGGCCGTTCGCCAATATTGCGCATGGCTGCAACAGCGTGATCGCCACGCGGACGGGCCTGGGCATGGCCGACTATGTCGTGACGGAGGCGGGTTTCGGCGCCGATCTGGGCGCGGAGAAGTTCTTTGACATCAAATGCCGCAAGGCGGGCCTGACGCCCGACGCGGTCGTGCTGGTGGCGACAGTGCGCGCGCTCAAGATGAACGGCGGCGTCGCCAAGGCGGACCTGGCGGCCGAGGACGTCGCGGCCGTCGAGGCAGGCGCCGTCAACCTGGAACGGCACATCGAGAATATCCGCAGCTTCGGCCTGACACCGACGGTCGCGATCAACCATTTCTACAACGACACGGACGCGGAAGTCGCCGCGATCCAGACGGTGGCCGCGCGCCATGGCGTCAAGGCCATCGTCTGCCGCCACTGGGCCGAAGGCGGCGCCGGGATCGAGGAACTGGCGCATGTCGTCGCGACGGCGGCCGACAGCGGCGAGGCGCGCTTCGCCCCGCTCTATCCCGACGACCTGCCGCTGATCGAGAAGGCCCGGACCATCGCCCAGCGCATTTACCGCGCGCATGACATCTTCGCCTCGCCCGATATCCTCAAGCAACTGGTGCAGTGGGAGGAACAGGGCTTCGGCCACCTGCCGGTCTGCATCGCCAAGACACAATATAGCTTTTCTGCCGACCCCACGCTGCTCGGCGCGCCGAGCGGCCACGAACTACCGATCCGCGAGGTGAGGCTGGCGGCCGGGGCGGGCTTCATCGTCATGATCTGCGGCGACATCATGACCATGCCGGGCCTGCCGCGTCGGCCGGCGGCGGAGACCATCCATCTCGATGCGGACGGATATATCGAAGGGCTGTTTTGAAGCGAGGCGCAGGCGCCACCCGCTCCCGAGCGCCATCGTTTTAGCGGTTGCTCCGCAATCCAAGCGCCAGCATGTTGCGATCCAAATAGAATCGCAAGGAGATGCACATGACCGCCCGACGCCCGCTGGGAACGACTGGCCTGTCGATCGCGCCGCTCGTGCTGGGCGGCAATGTGTTCGGCTGGACCATCGACCGCGATGCGAGCTTCGCTATCCTCGACGCCTTCGTTGCGGGCGGCGGCACGATGATCGATTCGGCCGACGTCTATTCCGTGTTCGCACCCGGCAACAAGGGCGGGGAATCCGAGACCATCATCGGCCAATGGCTGGCGGCGCGCGGCCGTCGGAACGACGTGCAGATCGCGACCAAGGTCGGGATGGCGATGCCTGACGGCAAGGGCCTGTCCGCCGACTGGATCGCGCGATCGGTCGAGGGATCGCTGCGGCGGCTCGGCACCGACTATATCGATCTCTATTATGCCCATCGTGACGACGACACGGTGCCGCTGGAGGAGACGCTCGTCGCCTTCGACGCGCTGGTGAAGGCAGGCAAGGTACGGGCGATCGGCGCGTCCAACTACAGCGCGGCGCGTCTGGCCGAGGCGCTGGACATTTCAGCCGGCAACGGCCTTGCCAGCTATGGCGCGCTGCAACCCGGCTTCAATCTGGTGGATCGCAAGGGCTTCGACCAGACCTTGCAGCAGCTGTGCATCGCCCGCGGCCTGGGCGTGGTTCCCTATTTCGCGCTGGCCTCGGGCTTCCTGACCGGAAAATATACGCGCGGCGCGGCCGTTGAAGGCGCGCGCAAGGGCCTGGTCCAGAGCTATGCCAGCGCGGCGGCGTTCGACGTGCTGGACGTCATGGAAACGGTGCGCGGCGAGACCGGCCTGACGCTGGCGCAGATCGCCCTCGCCTGGCTGGCCGCGCAGCCGGGCATCACCGCCCCCATCGCCAGCGGGACGAGCGTGCGACAGGTAGAGGAGCTGCTGGCAGGCGCGACGGCGACGCTGACCCGCGACCAGCTCACCCGGCTGACGAAGGCCAGCGAAGCGGTGGCACACGCCCCGGCCTGACCCAAATGCGCAAACGGCGCGGCCCTGGCAGGACCGCGCCGTTCGACAATCTCAGCCTGACAGGCGCTGGTTCAGACGCCGGCGGCCGCAGCGACTTCCGCCGCGAAGTCACTGACTTCCTTCTCGATGCCCTCGCCCAGCTGGAAGCGGACATAGCTCTTGAGCGTGATCGACTTGCCGGCTTCCTTGGCCGCCTTGGCGACGACGTCGGCGACCGGGGTCTTGTTGTCCATCACGAACAGCTGCGACAGCAGCGCGTTTTCCTTGGCATATTTCGCCACCGAACCCTCGACCATCTTGGCGATGATCTCGGCGGGCTTGCCGCTTTCGGCTGCCTTTTCGGTAGCGATGGCGCGCTCGCGCTCCAGCTGGGCCGGATCGATGTCAGCGGCCGACAATGCCAGCGGGAAGGCCGCGGCGATGTGCATCGCGATCTGCTTGCCGAGCGGTTCCAGCACGTCGGCAGGGGCATCCCCCTCCAGCGCGACGAGCACGCCGATCTTGCCCAGGCCCGGTGCGGCGGCATTGTGGACATAGGGAACGACCACGCCCTGGCTGACTTCGACGGCTGCGACGCGGCGCAAATTCTGGTTCTCGCCGATGAGCGCGATATTCGCCACCAGCTTCTCCGCGACAGTGCCGCCGGCGGGATAGGCGGCAGCGGACAGCGCTTCGGTATCGGCCGCGCCCGTTTCCAGCGCGATGCCGGCCACGGTGCGCACGAAATCCTGGAACTGGTCGTTCTTGGCGACGAAATCGGTTTCGCTGTTCACTTCGACAGCGACGCCCTTCGTACCCGCAACGGCGACGCCGACCAGGCCTTCAGCGGCGGTGCGGCTCGACTTCTTCTGCGCGGCGGCAAGGCCCTTGGCGCGCAGCCAGTCGGTCGCCGCTTCGATGTCGCCGCCCGCTTCGGTCAGCGCCTTCTTGCAGTCCATCATGCCCGCGCCCGAACGGTCGCGTAGTTCCTTGACGGCGGCAGCGGTAATCTCGGCCATGTTTAGGCTCCTAATATCTCAATGGTTCAATATGCAGGAGGGCGCGTCTCTTAAAGAGCGCGCCCTTGCCTGTCTTTCCTACAGTCGTGCGGCGCGCTTAGGCCTCGGCCACGACCTCTTCAGCCGCCGGCTCGTCGAGCGCGCCGATGTCCACGCCCGAAGCCTGCTGCGCACCGCGGTTGCCCTTGGTGGCGGCAGCCGCGATGGCGTCGCAATAGAGACGGATCGCGCGGCTGGCATCGTCATTCGCCGGAACCGGGAAGGCGATGCCGTCGGGCGACACGTTCGAATCGAGGATCGCGACGACCGGGATGCCGAGCGTGTTGGCTTCCTTGATCGCCAGCTCTTCCTTGTTCGCGTCGATGACGAACATGATGTCCGGAATGCCGTTCATGTCGCGGATGCCGCCCAGCGACAGCTCCAGCTTGTCACGCTCGCGCGTCATCTGGAGCACTTCCTTCTTGGTGAGGCCGTGGGTATCGCCCGACAGCTTCTCCTCGAGGGTCTTCAGACGCTTGATCGAACCAGAAATGGTCTTCCAGTTGGTGAGCATCCCACCCAGCCAGCGATGGTTGACGAAATGCTGGCCGGACTTGCGCGCGGCGTCGGCGATCGGGTCCTGCGCCTGGCGCTTGGTGCCCACGAACAGCACCTTGCCGCCGCTGGCGACGCTGGCCGACACGAAGTCGAGCGCGCGGCTGAACAGCGGCACGGTCTGCGACAGGTCAAGGATATGGATGCCGTTGCGCTCGCCGAAGATATACGGCTTCATCCGCGGGTTCCAGCGGTGGGTCTGATGACCGAAATGCGCGCCGGCTTCTACCAATTGATGCATGGTGACGACTGGAGCCGCCATAAGATATTCTCCTTCCGGTTGTGCCTCTGGGAATCAGGAACCGGAACGAATGCCTCGAAGGCTCGGCCGGCACCGGATATGGCGATTCCCATGTGGAATGGGCGCGCCTTTACCTGCCAAAAATAGCGATGGCAAGGGGTTGACGGCACAAGCCGGAGAACATATAGAGAACAAACGGAACAAAGACGGCTTTTGCCCGTTTGCACCGTCATACTACGGCAGAACGTTGTTTTGGCAAGACAGAAAGCGGATATTATGTTCACCCTGATTGCAGCAGTGATCTTTTCGACCGCCGCCTTGCTAGCGCTCGGCACCATCGGATGGATGTTTGCCCTGTATCGCGACAAGATGATCGCGGCGCTCCAGTTCCAGCCGATGCCCGATCTGCCGCCGGTCTACGAGTTGCGGATCAGGCGTCCGCGCGTGTTTCGCGACAATGGGCAGGCCCGTCTTTCAGTCCAGCCCCGCGGTCTGATCGCCGCCTGACGACACAGGCGCGGCTGGGGTACGCTGGCGCTGGATTCGCGCATAGGCGACGATGCCGAAAGGTATGGATGCCAGATAGGCGCCGCTCAGCAGCAGCAGCGTCAGCCATGGATCGGTAATGAGAAGAGCGGCAAGCAACCCCGCTACCGCGATCGCTTCCAGCCTTATCCGTTTCCGCAGCCGCAGCGCCCCCCAGCTGTATGTCGCGATGTTGGATATCATCAGGAAAGCGACGAAGGCGGTCCATGGCGCCACAACATACCAGCGCCGGACGATGTCCGCGCCGTTCTCCGGACCCACCACCAGCCAGATATAGATAGGGACGAAACTAAGGCCCGCCCCCGCCGGTGCCGGTACGCCGGTCATGAAGCCGGCCGATTTGTGCGGCTGTTCGTCAGCATCGATATTGGCGTTGAAACGCGCCAGCCGCAGCGCACAGGCCAGCGCATGGGCCAGCGCGATGATCCAGCCATATTTGGGCAGTGCCTGGAGCGACCAGAGATAGAGGATCAATGCCGGCGCGACGCCGAATGCGATCGAATCGGACAGCGAATCGAGCTCTGCGCCAAAGCGGCTCTGGCCCCGCAGCATCCGCGCTATGCGCCCGTCCAGCCCGTCCAGTACGCCCGCGATCATGATCGAAAGCACCGCGCGCTCCCACTCGCCCGAAATGCCGTAACGCACACCGGTCAGGCCAAAGCATAGCGCCATCGCCGTCACCGCATTGGGAGCGAGCATCCGCAGCGTGATGCCGCGGCGCAGGCCGGGCGGGATGGGGCGGCGTTCGCGGCTCATGAGGGCTTTACCGCCCGTACGCGACGAGATGTCGGGGCCGTCACTGCTGGATGCCCGCCACGACGCGCGCATCACCGATCTGTCCCAGGATCGTTTCCCCCGCCACCGTGCGCTGGCCGAGCACCACGCGCGGCGCAGTCCCGGCCGGCAGATAGACGTCGACGCGGCTGCCGAAGCGGATGAGGCCTATCCGCTGGCCGGCCGCGACCATGTCGCCCGGCTTCACGAACGGGACGATCCGCCGCGCGACGAGGCCGGCAATCTGGGTGAAGCCGATCCGTACCCCGTCATGGCGTTCGACCAATATATGCTGGCGCTCATTATCCTCGCTCGCCTTGTCGAGATCGGCGTTCAGGAACTTGCCCGAGATATAGACCACCGCCTTGATCGTACCGCCGATCGGCGTGCGGTTGATATGGACGTCGAACACGCTCATGAAGATCGACACGCGGATCAGCGGCTGATCGCCAAGGCCGGCTTCCCCGGCCATCTCGCGCGGCGGCGGCACCCGCTGGATCAGGGTCACCAGACCGTCGGCTGGCGCGACGATCGCCGCTTCGTCCTGCGGCACGGCGCGTACGGGATCGCGGAAGAACATCAGCACCCAGCCGGTCACGATCAGCATCAGCCAGCCGATCACTTCCCAGCCGAGCAGGAAAAAGACGCCCGTGATCGCCGCCGCGATCAGGCCGAACTTCACCCCTTCGGGATGCACCGAGGGGAAGCGCCATTTGACGTTGCCGCCGGCGGCGATCGTGATTTCGTTATTTTCCATGCGCACAGTCTTTAGGGAGTGACCATCATGCTGACAACGACCGATGACCCCCTGCGGGTCCATGGGCCTTCCCGTCTTCCGCAGTTGAACATTGCCGCCGCTTTGCCTAGGGCATTGGCCAAATCCACCAAAAGAAGAAGGCGAACAGGCGCATGGCGAAGATCAAGGTCAAGAATCCGGTCGTGGAGATCGACGGCGACGAGATGACGCGGATCATCTGGCAGTGGATCCGCGAGCGGCTCATCCTCCCCTATCTCGACATCGACCTCAAATATTACGACCTCTCGATCGAGAATCGCGATGCCACGAGCGACCAGGTGACGGTGGACTGCGCCAATGCGATCAAGGAATATGGCATCGGCGTAAAGTGCGCGACCATTACCCCCGACGAACAGCGCGTCGAGGAATTCAGCCTCAAGAAGATGTGGAAGTCGCCCAACGGCACCATCCGCAACATCCTGGGCGGCGTCGTTTTCCGCGAGCCGATCGTCATTTCCAACGTGCCGCGCCTGGTGCCGGGCTGGACCGACCCGATCGTCATCGGCCGCCATGCCTTTGGCGACCAGTATAAGGCGACCGATTTCCTCATCCCCGGCGCCGGCCGCCTGACCATGAAGTTCGTCGGCGAGGACGGCACCGAGTTCGAGCATGAGGTGTTCCAGTTCCCCGGCGCGGGCGTCGCCATGGGCATGTACAATCTGGACGAATCGATCCGCGATTTCGCCAAGGCCAGCTTCAACTATGGCCTGAACCGCAAATGGCCGGTGTACCTTTCGACCAAGAACACGATCCTCAAGGCCTATGACGGCCGCTTCAAGGATCTGTTCCAGGAAGTGTTCGACGCCGAATTCGCCGACAAGTTCAAGGCCGCCGGCATCGTCTACGAACATCGCCTGATCGACGACATGGTCGCGTCCGCGCTGAAGTGGAACGGGAATTTCGTGTGGGCATGCAAGAATTACGACGGCGACGTCCAGTCCGACACGGTCGCTCAGGGCTTCGGCTCGCTGGGTCTGATGACCTCCGTCCTGCTCTCGCCCGACGGCAAGACCGTCGAGGCGGAAGCAGCGCACGGCACCGTTACCCGCCATTATCGCCAGCACCAGAAGGGCGAGAAGACGTCGACCAACCCGATCGCGTCTATCTTCGCCTGGACCCAGGGCCTCATCTATCGCGGCCAGTTCGACGGGACGCCGGACGTCACCAAGTTCGGCGAAACGCTGGAGAAGGTGTGCATCCAAACCGTCGAAAGCGGCAAGATGACCAAGGATCTGGCGCTGCTGATCGGTCCCGATCAGGCATGGCTGACCACGGAGGACTTCTTCGAGGCGATCCGCGTCAACCTGGAAGCCGAAATGGCGAAGGCCGCGTGACGCAGTGGAACTGATCCGCTTCACCGCGGGTTCAATACGCTAACGGAACGAGGGCGGCGCCGGCATCCGGCGCCG